>JAGBGU010000044.1 GCA_017935785.1 Bacteroidaceae bacterium | reverse complement strand
TAACAAGTAGCGCCAAATGTCATCCTGAACTTGTTTCAGGATCTCACTGCGAGCCTTTACTAACCCCTGACTGCGGACAGATGCTGAAACAAGTTCAGCATGACCATCTGCTTGAGGTTTTCGCGTTTTGTTATATAGAAGTTCAGAAGAAACTCAAAACTCACTATTCACAACCCAAAGGCGTCTGCCATCATCACGTCATCCTGAAATTTGCGATTAAGCGAGAGCAGAGCCAAGCTTGTTTGGCTATGCCGAGCGTGAGCAAATTGAACAAAAGTTAACTTGTTTCAGGATCTCACCGAGGAAAAGAGGGGGTAAGTAAAGGCTCGCGGTGAGATGCTGAAACGAGTTCAGCATGACCGTTTAATTTGGGACTGCTATATAGAAGAACAGAAGTTCATAAAAGGCTCATTGCTCATTGCTCGCTGCTCACTGCTCAAAGCTCACAATCTGTCCATCCGCATTTGAAATGCGGATGTTGGGAGTATAAGCATTTGTAATGCGCCCGTAACATTCATCAGCTGTCGTTGATGAATGGGGATTACAAATCCCCTGGCTCATGACCTTCGCATTGCAAATGCGGAGGAACGAATAGCCGCAGTGTAATCCCAAATTATAGGAAGTGAATGCGATTGATTGAATTTGAATCATCATAAATGTAATTTTTAAGGTGGATATTTGACTTGAACTTCTGAACGGCTACCCGTTCTGGCTGCGGAAACGCTTGGAAACCTCAAACGGCTACCCGTTCTGCCTGCGGAAACGCTTGGAAACCTCAAACGGCTACCCGTTCTGCCTGCGGAAACACTTGGAAAACCCAAACGGCTACCCGTTCTGCCTGCGGAAACGCTTGGAAACCCCAAACGGCTACCCGTTCCGTCCAACAAAAGGCTTAGCCTCTTCCACACAGCATGAAAACAAAACTCAGGCCGATTCTTTTCTCATGTTTGCCGCGCTTGATTCCCCTGCTCCTTTCGACTGACTTGGCGGCGGGTTGTACAATTGTTTTCAGTTGTGAGCCGTGAGCTTTTTGCGGTAAAAGGACAAAAGAGGATAAGAAGCCCATCAGCTCGTCGGCTCTGCTATAAAAACACAACCGGCGGATGAAGTCATCCGCCGGCCATGATTGTGTATGCTTTATCTTGTCCTCACTTTTCCGTCCTCAATGTACATTCCCCTGTCGGGCTGCCTGGTGAGCTTTCGGCCCTGCAGGTCATAGATGCCCTTGGCCTTCTGTGCGCCGGCAATCTGCGGCATGCCCTGTGTAAGTTCGCCCTTGGCATTGGGCCACATATTGTAGAGCACTTCGCCCTTATGCTCAAAGCGGACAAGCATGGAGCGGTGGTGATGCTCGGACATTATCTTTTCCCTCTTGTCGTAGGGAGCGAAATCCGCCACGCTCCAAAAAACTTCTGCCGGTCCGGTAATGCATTCTTTTCCCTTCCATGAGGTCACTCCTATGTTGTCCACAATACATATCCCATTGTCCAGGAGAACGTATTTATGCTGGTGCGGGGTGCCGAAACTGCCGTATCCCACTTCTTTTACATAGGCAAACGGAGGTTCGAAATATCCTCCTGTTACTTGTGCATATCCCAAAGAGATGAATCTGATGGGGTCGCCAACTTTTGGCGACAGGGGGAAATAATAAATGCTGGTAGGATTTGCCATGTATGGTTTTGATTCGCCGTCTACAATTGCAGTTAGACTGAGATTGTCTGTATCCTGCGCCAAATAGCAGACCAATGAATCCGGCCTGCCTTCTCTGTGAACGTAGATTCCATGCAGAAGTTCCCCGTCTGTGTCCAATTCGCCTTTATACTCTTCCCCCACATAATATTCCACCACTTCAAAATTGGGTTTGTAGGAAACTTTCCCGTCAGACACAATCTCTTCATACCAGGAGTCATAGAGCAGGGTGTCCAGCTGCAGTTCCGTCCATCGGGCTCCGGTGGAATAATACCTGGGCTGTGCCTGCACCTCAGCCAGTCCAAAACCCAGAAGGGCGAGAATAGTTAAAAGTAATTTTTGTTTCATAGCATCATGTGTTTAAAGGTTTGAAGATTCTGTTTATTGTCTCGCTTTTTTTATTGGTTTTTGATGTATTTTGTTGCAAAAATAAAGATTCCGTCCGAAACGGCCAAACGGATTGGAAACTATTTATGTCTTTCGGGCTGAAATTGTCCGAAACGGCATCATTTCCAATCCGTTTGGCGGTGGAAAAGCAAAATCACTTCTTCAGCTTTTCCATGAAGCGGAGGCGGTCCACAACGTAGCGCGTATGCGTGCCCTTGCCCAGAAGATTGCCGTCGGCATCCTGTGCCTGAACGGTGAAATCCAACTTTCGGCCCTCCACCGCCACCAGTTCCGCGGTGGCGGAAACCCTGCCGCCAAGCACGGTGGGGCGCAGATGCGTGCTGCTGATTTCGGAGCCAACCGTGGTACTGCCTTCGGGCAGATGTGCGGCAACGGCTGTCATGGCAGCATTTTCCATCAGCGCCATCATGGCAGGCGTGGCCAGCACGGGCAGGTCGCCGCTGCCAAGGCTGAGTGCCAACTTATCCTCTGTTACATCCAAAGACGACGTATATGTCAATCCGGGTTTCAATGTATCCATATTTTTTTGAAGTTATGAGTTGCGAGCCTCATCGCTCATCGTTCAACGTTCATCGCCTTATACCGGGTTCTTGACAAGGGGTCGCCGCAACGGCCGGTCTCCTCGTTTTCCACCTCTTCGGGAATCATCTCCACAATCTCGCCCCCGCGATACATCACCAGGGCCAGGTTGTCCATTCTGGCACGGCATGCCAGTCTTTTCTGGGCCAGCAGGATTCCCTCGTCTATCTTGCGCTGCAAGTCAAGTAATTCGCGTCCGTTCATGGCTTCACCTCCTCTCCCGATTCGGTTCCGTACTCGTCCCTCAGCTGCTCAAACCGTTCCTGGTCCTGCACCATGGCGGGGCGTCCCTTCCATCCGCACGCCACTCTGTGGGCGGGGCAGTCGCTGTTGTCATAGAGCGCCCAGTAGTCGCAGATGGGCATATACAGCTGGAAGAGGTTCTGCAGTCCGGCCTCGTAGCGGCGGTATACCACATCTGTGGGTATATGGTGTCCGCCCAGGCTCACGCGCTTTGCCACACGCTTGACGGCCTGTTCCGGCGTACTGAGGCTGAAGAAGAGCAGCGTAACGAAATATCCCCTGCGCTGCGCCTGCTGTATCAGCTTTACATAGCTGCGCGTGGCCAGCGTGGTCTCAAAGGCAAACGACTCTCCCTCCTTAAGCAGGTTGATGATGCGTTCTATCATCAGTCGTCCTGCCTGGATGGCCACTCCCTCGGGATTGAAGGGCGAGAGTCCCGCCGCTATCTCGTCCGCATTCACAAATTCGCGGCACTCCAGCATTTCCGGAAGCATGGTAAAGCTGGCCGTTGTCTTGCCCGCACCGTTGCATCCGGCAATGATGTACAGATTCATTGGATGGTTCTTCATATCATTTCTTTTCTAACAGATCGGGCCTGAGCCTTTTCGTGCGTTCGTAACTCTGGTTCAATTCCCACTCCTTTATCTTGGCCTCGTGGCCCGAGAGCAGTACGTCGGGCACCTTCCAGCCCTTGTATTCGGCCGGGCGCGTATATACCGGCGCCGCCAGCAGATTGTCCTGGAAAGAGTCGGACAGCGCGCTCTGTTCGTCGCCTATTACGCCGGGGACAATGCGCACAATGGCGTCTGTCATCACGGCCGCGGCCAGTTCTCCGCCGGTGAGCACATAGTCGCCAATGCTCACCTCCTTGGTGATGAGATGCTCGCGTATGCGGTAGTCGATGCCCTTGTAGTGGCCGCACAGGATGATCAGGTTCTCGGCCAGACTGAGCGTATTGGCCATGGGCTGATCAAACTGCTCGCCGTCGGGCGTGGTAAAGATAATCTCGTCATACTTCCGCTCCGCCATCAGCTTGCTGATGCAGCGGTCAATGGGTTCGCACTGCATCACCATGCCTGCAAAGCCGCCAAAGGGATAGTCGTCCACGCGTCTCCACTTGTCTGTGGAATAGTCGCGCAGGTTGTGTACATGAATCTCCACAAGCCCCTTGCGCTGGGCGCGGCCCACGATGGACTCCTGGGTGAAATTCTGCAATAATTCCGGCAGAACGGTTATGATATCTATTCGCATTCGTTGTCCGTAATGTCTGTTTCCTTATTATTTATAATATGTGTGCAAAGATAAGACAATTTCATTGATTTAGGAAACAAAAGCCCCCTTAATGGCCGTGCAAGGCTCTAAATGGAGCCGATAATTTGCAGAATCACATATTTTTGGCTAATTTTGCCCGTATAAACAATTCATCAATCAGCATACGACACATGAAAAAGACACATCTGCTACTGGCCATCCTGCTCTGTGCAGCCTGGCTCCTGCCCTCCCCTTCACAAGCACGCCGAAAGGCGCAGAAGAAGCAAATCCCCATACTGGCATGGTACAGCATACCGCCCGGCGAGTTCAGTACGGAAGAGCGCTATCACGAACTGCGCGAGTGCGGCTTCACCCACTCCTTTGCCCACATCTATTCCATGCCCGACGCGCTCAAGGCACTCGACCTCTGCCAAAAGGCCGGACTGAAGTCCATCTTCATGTGCCCCGAACTGCAGACCGACCCCGAGGCCACCGTGCGCCGCGTAAGGAAACATCCCGCGCTGGGAGGCTATTTCCTGCGCGACGAGCCGCACAACAAAGACCTGGAAGAGCTGGGAAAATGGGCGCAGCGCATCAAGAGCGAAGACACGGAACACCCCTGCTATCTCAATCTGTTCCCCGTACAGGTTTTCGGCAGCGAGGGGTACAGGGAACATATGCGCCTGTTCAACGAGCTTGTGGACCTGCCCCAGATTTCCTTTGACCACTACCCGCTTCTGCAACGCGGAGACAGCGTTATCGTACGTCCCGAGTACTACGACAATCTGGAGCTGGTGGCCGCAGAGTCTGAGCGCACCGGAAAGCCCTTCTGGGCCTTTGCCCTGAGCACGGCCCACATGGAATATCCCGTACCCACCATGGGGCAGCTCCGTCTGCAGATGTACAGCAACCTGGCCTACGGCGCCCAGGCGCTTCAATACTTCACCTACTGGAATCCCGGAACGGAGACATGGGACTTCCACCAGGCTCCCGTCAACCAGCAGGGACTGCGCAGCCGCGCCTACGAGGAGGTGCGCACCCTCAACCAGGAGCTGCAGCGGCGCGCCGCAGTGTTCATGGGATGCCGCGTACTGTCTGTCCGCCATCTTGGAGCCGAGATTCCCCAGGGAACCCGCCGTCTGGACACCCTTCCGCCGCATTTCCTGCAGATTGACAGCCGCGGCCACGGCGCGCTGGTTTCGCATCTGGTCAACGGGGACCTCAACTATGTCGTCATCCAGAACACCAGCCCCAACCGGGGCATCTGCGTGGACATACGCACCGATTCGCAGGTAAAGCGCCTGCGCACGGACGGCACAGAGGTGCAGGCCTCGCTCTACGAAGCCGAACACTATCTGGAACCGGGCATGGTGGAAATCTTCTGCTACGAGTAGGCCGCCCCGCCCCCTTTTACAGCGTCTGCGGAAAATTAAATGGCGCCGAGTGGCCCGCAATACGAGTTTTTTTTATAACTTCGCACATGCTATATCCGAATCAACGCGATAATACAATTCTACTATAATGAAAAAACATATATTGGACATGACCCTTACTGAGGTCTGTCAATTGCATCAGCGTTACGTGCTTTTGAAGGCACGCCCCCAGCAGGGCGACCTGCCCGCCATGCAACCCGGCCAGTTTGCCCAGTTGCTCGTAGAGAACAGTCCGGCCACCTATCTGCGCCGCCCCATCAGCATACACGACGTTTCCGCGGATACGGGCGAGGTGAGTTTCCTTGTGCAGGTGGTGGGCGAAGGCACACGCCATCTGGCCGCCCTCAGCCAGGGCGACCGCCTCAATGTGCTCCTTCCCCTGGGCAGGGGCTTCACGCTTCCGCAGTCGCCCGCCGAGCGCATTCTCCTTGTCGGAGGCGGTGTGGGCGTGGCTCCGCTTCTCTATATGGGCCGCTGCATGGCCGCAATGGGATGCCGCCCCACGTTCCTGCTCGGAGCGCGTACCGGGGCCGACCTTCTCCGTCTGGACCAGTACAGCCAGTTTGGCGAGGTGTACGTCACCACCGAGGACGGCTCCATGGGCGAGAAGGGATTCGTTACCCAGCACTCCCTGCTGTCCAGCCAGCGGTTCGACCGCATCAGCGTCTGTGGCCCCAAACCCATGATGGTGGCCGTGGCGCGCTATGCCAAGGCGTCAGCAACGGACTGCGAAGTGAGTTTGGAGAACATGATGGCCTGCGGACTGGGCGCCTGCCTCTGCTGTGTGGAGGATACGGCACAGCAGGGCCATGTGTGCGTTTGTCAGGAAGGACCCGTATTTAACATCAATGAATTGAAATGGCAGATTTAAGAGTAAATATTGCGGGGCTTCAGATGAAGAACCCCGTCATGACGGCCAGCGGAACATTCGGCTACGGCCTGGAATATGCAGATTTGGTTAATCTGGAAGACATAGGCGGAATCATAGTAAAGGGAACCACCCTGCACCCCCGTCAGGGCAACCCCTATCCGCGCATGGCAGAGACGGCCATGGGCATGCTCAACTGTGTGGGCCTTCAGAACAAGGGCGCAGCATACTTCTGCGAGCACATCTATCCGCAGATAAAGGACATACGCACCAACATGATCGTGAACGTGTCCGGAAACACCCCCGAGGACTATGCCGACTGCGCCGCCCTCATTGACGGACTGGACAACATCCCCGCCATTGAGCTGAACATCTCGTGCCCCAACGTAAAGCACGGCGGAATGGCCTTCGGCACCTCGTGCGAGGGAGCGGCCAGCGTGGTGCGCGCCGTACGCCGGGCCTATCACAAGACACTCATCGTAAAGCTGTCGCCCAACGTCACCTCCGTTTCAGACATAGCCCTGGCCGTGCAGGATGCGGGAGCCGATGCCGTAAGCCTGATAAACACACTGATGGGAATGGCCATCGACGCCGAACGCCGCAAGCGCGTGCTTAGCATCGGAACGGGCGGACTGAGCGGCCCCGCCGTAAAACCCGTAGCGCTGCGCATGGTGTACGAGGTGGCCCGCGCCGTACAGGTGCCCGTAATCGGACTGGGCGGAATCAGCACCGCCACGGATGCCGTAGAGTTTCTGCTTGCCGGCGCAAGCGCCATACAGATTGGCACCGCCAACTTCGTAGACCCCACCGTCACCGTAAAGGTGGCCCAGGGCATCAACGACTATCTGGAACGCCACGGCTGCGCCTCGGTGTCAGAGATAGTAGGAGCCGTGGACCAGTAAGCAAGAGAAGACACACACCATTATCAACATACACACATAGAACCATGAAACGTAGAGAATTTATCAGAAATACCGCCCTTCTGGCCGCAGCGGCCGAAGTGCCCGCCCTGGCCGCCGCAGCCGGACACAAGCCGGCAGCGCCCGCCATGCCCGATAATACACAGCCGGCAGCGCTCGGACTGATTGACACGGCGCCCGCCCTGATGAACTATGCCGAAACAAGCATGGGCATCACCTTTGGCGTGAGCGACATGGCCAACGGATACGTGATATACGGACAGAAGCCCGACCTGAGCGACGGCATAAAGGTGCTGTGCGGAGGATACCGCGTCACACGCATGCACAACAAGGTAATGCAGGTGCGCCTTACAGGGCTGAAACCCGCCACCACCTACTACTACCGCATAGGCGCAGACCGCATATCCTATCTGGGAGGCTACAAGATGAAGGTGCTGGGCAACGAGGAAGACCCCAAGACATACTCCTTCACCACCGCCGGAAAGAAGGCCAAGAGCCACTTCTGCGTAATGAACGACACGCACGCCAGCTGGAAGTCGTTCGGCCCCACGGTGGACAAGCTGGTGCAGCTGGCGCCCTCATGCGCCATCTGGAACGGCGACGCGCTCAACAGCGACGAGAGCATGGACTTCCTTAAGACCGTGTTCCTGGCGCCCCAGATTGCCAACCGCAACTACGCCAGCGCCCTGCCCCTGCTCCTCGCCCCCGGAAACCACGAAGACCGCGGAATTGAGACCCGCACGCTGGAGAACATCTGGATGTTCCGCCAACCCGAGGAACGCTCTTCGCGCGACTGGGACCTGGGGCGCAACTTTGCCGTGCGCATGGGCGACATAGCCCTCATCGGACTGGACACCGCCGAGGACAAGCTGGACACCAACCCCCTGCTGGCCGGACTCTTCACCAGCGGCCCCTACCGCGAGGCGCAGACCGCCTGGCTGGCCGACGCCCTCAAGCAGCCTCAGATAGCCTCGGCCCCATACCTGGTAGCCTTCTGCCACATTCCCCTGTTCGACCCCAATCCCAAGGAAAACCCCGGCGACCTGTTCCCCGCAGACAAACACCCCGACTACTCGCCCGACTTTGCATCATGGCAGCGCACCTGCGCCACAATGTGGTCGCCCCTGCTGAACAAGGCCAAGTGCCAGCTGGTCATCACCGCCCACCAGCACAAATACCGCTACGACGCCCCCGACAAGAACCGCCGCTGGGCGCAGATCGTGGGCGGAGGCCCCGACATGAACGGCAAGCCCGGACGCTTCCCCACCGTTGTGGAAGGAAAGGTAGAGGACGGAGCGCTGCATGTGCGCGTACACAACATCTATTCGGGCCAGGTAGAGGCCGAACACGTATTCAAGCCACGCAAGAAAAGCAAGGCATAAACCCATCCACCATACCGGCAGGCACCATACTGCCGGTATCTTTTTTAATTCCAGAAAAAAAATGATGAGAAAGACACTCCTCTTTCTGCTCCTGCTCCTTGCGGGCACGGGCATCCGAGCACAGGAAGAAGTAAAGTACTCCGTGCAGAAGATATGGGACGGCGGCACATACAACGCCTTCACCTCGCTGGTCAAGTACAAGGGCCGCTTCTACTGCGCCTTCCGCGAAGGCCGCGGCCACGTCTTCGACGAACACGGCAAGGCCGAGGGCAAAATACGCGTCATCAGCTCGCGCAACGGGCGCAAGTGGACATCGGTCCATCTCGTAGGCGAACCGGGCAAGGACTACCGCGACCCCAAACTCTCCGTAACCCCCGACGGCCGTCTGAGCCTCTCCATCGGCGTATCAGTCTATGTGGACAAGAAGTTCATTACCCAAAGCCCCTACGTATGCTTCAGCACGGACGGCGAACACTATACCCAGCCCCAGCCCTGTACCGTAGAAGGCAGCCGGGAGCACACCTACGACTGGGTGTGGCGCACCACCTGGCACGGCGGCAGCGGATATGCCGTAGACTACTTCACGCGCAAGGACGGCACGCAGGGACTGGCGCTCATGCAAACCGCCGACGCCCTCCACTACAGCCTGCTTACCGAACTGCAGGTGCCCGACTTCCCCAACGAGGCCACCATACGCTTCCTCTCAGACGGCAGCATGGCCATAATGGTACGCCGTGACGGAGGCGACTGCATGGGATGGTGGGCCGTGAGCAAGGCACCCTATACGGAATGGCAGTGGAAGCGCATGCCCATGCGCCTGGGAGGCCCCGACTTCCTTATGCTCACCGACGAGAAGGTGGTGGCCGCATCGCGCTGCCATCACATCCCCTCCTGGTGTACCACCTCCGTCTATACCGGCGACGCCCGCACAGGCCAGTTCCGCCAGCGCATAGTGCTCCCCTCAGGAGGCGACACCAGCTATTGCGGCATGCTCGTAGAGGACGACGAGCTGTGGGTCAGCTACTACTCGGGCCACGCCACCCACTGGCCCAGCATCTATCTGGCGCGCATCCCCCTAAAGAGCCTGGAATAAACCTTCTTACGGAGAAGGGCTGTCGGCTCTCTATCCGTCATGGAAAAAAACCACAAAACCCACCTCATTGCGGTGGGTTTTTGTGTTGTAGGGAAGTCTCTACAGAAGGGTCAGAGACATGAGTTCAATCCAAGTGTAGTGGCAATGGCCGACAGAATGCTGATTACGGTTTGGATAATGATTTTCCAGGTTTCTTTGTTTTTCATAGGAAGTCTTGTTAAAGGGTTAGTTTTTAGTTTGTTTTACTTTGGCTGTTGGCTGTTGGCCGTCTGTTTACTCTGGTCCTTGCAAGAAAAAAAGTTTGTTTTTTCTTAAAGATGTTGTTTTTTTTCTATTTGTTCTTTACCGTCCCGGCACCTTGGGTCCTGATGTATATAGTTTTT
>JAGBGU010000043.1 GCA_017935785.1 Bacteroidaceae bacterium | reverse complement strand
TCGCTGTGAGATCCTGAACTAAATTCAGGATGACGTATAGAATGAAGTATGGTCAGGATGACTTTACGACCTTGGACTACTGTGTGCCAATAGCCAATCACTAAACACTAAACCATAAACCCTAAACAAATTTCTCTTTTAACCTTATTCAAGTAAAAACGCACTATGGTGCGAAGGCAAACTCATGCTGTTGCGATGACCATCGGACTATGTTGCGTCGGCCATCGCAACAGTATGCATAAAAAAATGGCAGGAGAAACTAAGATAGCTTGTCTGGGCAATCATATACAGACATTTTGCTAAATATCGTTTGCAAATTCACATATTTCACAACTGATCACTCGAAAAGGAGTAAAATTATTTGGCTGATATTCCTGATTTCCATATATTTGTGGGGTATTTCCCAAAATCAGTAACATTATGAAGATAATTCAGACCTTCTGGACGGCAGGACAAGATCCATTGAAACACAGTTGCGGTTGGATACATCCCGAATACAATCTGATGTCGTGAGCGCTGAGTTGTCTCAGCCTGATGGAACATTATGATGAGATGGAGCTGTACACCGACTCGGCAGAAAACTTAAGCACCGCATCTTATGATATATCGCAATCCCGTACATGCAACCTTGAGGTAGGTTTGTTTAAGATAGTGGATGGTCAACCACCTTATTTCAGAACTAAAAAATGTAAGATTAGATGTTAATTTCACTTGTGCTTTAGAGGGAACGAATTTGTCAATACAGAACTCCTCATTAAGCGCTGCAATAGTTGAAGAAAATGATGATGACGAAGAATAAATGGAATTATAAGTTCATATTATTGCTTACCTTGTTAAGCATTAATATATTTACCTCATATTCTCAACCGGATGTTTGGGGTAACAGATTTACAATGGGGCCTAATTTCATGAATTTCCCTACCGAAAAAATTTTCAGCTATAAGTACAACGGAAAAGATGTCCATATACAATGGTGGTACGTGAATGACACAAAATCATCCCCAAAGGGTCAGTCATTTATCTATTTGGAAAGCCCAACAAAAAAGGACATTAAAAATGCCAGAAAAAGAGTTGCAGAGCAAATCAGATTATCAATACCAGATTCTCTCTTTATCCGGTGCAATCTGATATTCGATGAATCAAGTTCACAATCCTATGGAATGAATGGCAATCTTCCAAAGTACATTCATTTAAAAGATGGGAAAGGACGTGTTAAATTCAAAACCGTTGTAATTTCCGAACAATTTCCCATTGAACCTGGCAAAGAACTATATATGACTGGGTCAATAAATATAGACTGGAAACATCCGGAAAAGTCAAAGGTAAAAGCAAAAATGAGGGTGAGGGAAAAGAAGAATTAGAAAAAGCCGATCACGTCAAACTCACATGAGGGTATGTCAAATGTAGCATACCCTCTTTTTTTCTCAAAGCCCCGGCACCGACAACATGTAGCAAACACCCTCCGAAAGCGCAAAGGACTATCGCCGCACGCTCTACTGGAATCCTAACGTAATGTTGAACCAGGACGGCAAGGCCACTATTACATTATATAATAACGCGCGCACGACACAAAATAATAAAACATCCAATTATTGACCTATAAGAAACTTTACGATATAAAATAAGCTGCTTATTATATTTCATCAAACTCACGTTAATTTAATGCCACATTGCAAAATACAGAACATTCATTCTACTTGACAGACATACAATACAAAAAATCATCCCTGCTGTACTCTTGAATGTATATTTTGCAACCATTCTATCAAAAAACTTGCAAAAATCATCTGCCATACAGAATAATTCAGTAACTTTGTCTTCGGTGATCATAGCGATTATTGTTTTGTATTCCTTTGTGATTGAGCACTATAAAGATACAACAATTTTCACTAATCACCAAATTTATAGATAGTTAGAATTCGTCGAACTCACGTTATTATATGTAGAAGTAACTCTTTATAGACACAAAAATATGAAACGAAGAATTCTCTTTCTGCTTGCCCTTGTTGCAATGACAGGGCTGGCTAAGGATGTCGTTGTGGAACGTCCGGCATTCCGTTCTCTCATGAAGAATTTTTATTACAAGGCAGACATTTGGCCTGTCAAGGTTGAACTGACTAAGCATGCAACTGTTGTGCATTTCCATGTAGCCTGTGCTGCGCGGAGCGGTTGGAGCACGGACGGTGGATGGCTTGAAGTCGATGGCCGGCAGTTTGCCTATCAGAAAGGACGCATCCTGATGCACGACGGCTCTAAAGTCCTTGCAGATGATGACCTTGAACTGGGCAAGGACTACGAGAGGAACGCGCAGCGAGACTCCCTTATCCTCTATTTCGAGCCGCTTCCGAAAGGCACAAAGATGTTCGACTATATTGGGGGCAACGACCCGGGTTCATGGACAATCTATGGTATCAGGCTGGATAAGAAACTCTACCCCGAACGTCTTCCTGCTTACCAAGAAAGGGAGGATGACGGTAAGCCACTGGAGCCGTTGGCCTTGACACATGGCGAGGCGTCTGTTTCTGTTACAGCCTATGGCGACAGCATCTGCCAGTTGGGCTGGTTCGAAGGGCCTTGTTGCGACCCCATCACCGGGTTTTATCGTGCAAAGGACCGCAAGGAAGGTTCATCAAAACATTTTTCCAATCCTGTCTATACAGCAACCTTTCCCGTTTTTACCTTTTACAAGATAGAGAAGAACACGCCCAACAGGCAGTTCCCCTTGCTTTTGATTCCGGGCGAGACGCTGACTCTGGACGCCGACCCCGATGCTTGCGAGGCATGGCTTCAAGACTTTGCTGCGGGCAAGCCCAAGCATAAAGGCTATCGTTTTGGCGGTTCTACTGCAGACCTCAACGAGGTGCTGCTGGAAAACCTGAACATATATTATCCTGGCATGGCACCGTTGCCGAGCCATGAAGATGTGAAGGACTTTCCCGAGTGGCGCAACAAGTTGTGGCAGAACCTCGATACCTTGAAGCAAGGTGTGCTGAAGCGCAGGAACTATACCCGCCGGCAGAGGGACTTCCTGACGCTTCTTACCGACAGACTCTATGTACGTTACTGCGTAGGAGGTGCCGATATGCTTGCTTTCCAAAAACGTATTGCGAACCCCGACAGCACGCTGGCACACCTGACGAGCACTTTTACACTCACCGACCCTCATGCTCGTGAACTCCAATTCTTCCGCGACGGACGCACTTTCTGGCTGCCTCTCATGACCGAACTCCTGCCTTATTTCGAAGCAAACGACATGACCGAAACAGAGCCTTACAAGATGACGAAGGCGATGGCAGAAGCAAAGAAGATGCACGACATCATAGAACAAGGCAAGGTGATGCCTGAGGACTCGATAAAGAAGATACATCCACATTTCCAGGGTATAGTGAGAGAGTTCAACGACACCACACGTGCTCAACTCGAACGCTTGCAGCGAGAGGCAAAAGAACGTATGATGCCCACGCCGGAAGTGCCTGGTGACAAACTCCTCGAGGCGATTCTAAAGGAACATCCCGGCAAGGTGGTCTTCTTCGACCTTTGGGCAACGTGGTGCGGCCCCTGCAGGCAAGGCATCAAGGCAATGGAGCCACTCAAGGAGGAATTGCAGGGCAAGGATGTTGTCTTCGTGTATCTCACCGACGAAAGCAGTTCGCTTAACGAGTGGAGAGAATGCGTCATCAAGACGCCCGGCCTGCACTATCGCCTTCCGAGCAGCAAGTGGAAGCAGATGTCTATCTCCGGTGGCATACCCCAATACTACCTTTTCGACCGCCAGGGCCATAAGATTTGGGAGCAGACAGGCTTCGGCGATGCAGTCCTCGATGATATTGAGAAGCAACTCTATAAAGCACTGGAACAATAGCCTTGCCCGTGCATAGCAGGAAACGAGATACGGAGCGGCACATCGTTTATATCGGAGTGTCGCTCTTTTTGTGTTGTATGATAGCCCGACTTTGGAGGTCGGGTTTGCTGCACATACACGTACGTGCGATTGAATATACATGCAATTTCTTTGCAATTTCCTGCAAAAGGGGTTTAGAAAACTGTTTTTTGTGTGTAATATAGATGTATGATAACAAGAAAAGTGGAATCTGAGACGGACTGTACGGCGGCTGAAGAGCACAGACTCTACGTCCAGCAGCTGTTCCGACGGCACTACAGAGAGATGTACAGACTGGCTGTGCTGCTTCTGCACGACGAGGCCGAAAGCAAGGATGTCGTACACGATATCTTTGCCCTACTGCTTGGTATGCCCGAACGGCAGCTTAGGCAGGAAAAGGCAGAGGCCTATTTGCTCACCAGCGTCCGTAACCGGTGTCTGAACGTACTGCGCGGACGAAAGATTCAGGAGCGCGTTAAAAGGCTTTATCGGCTTGAACTGGACACTGACGTACTCCCCGACGAACAGCTTTACGAAGAGCTGAAAATGCTGTCCCGCGGAATAGCCTTACTGGTGCCGCCTGTATGCCGTGAGGTGATAGAACTGCACTTTGGACAGGGACTTACCTTCCGCGAGATAGCTCTCCGCTTTGGCGTGAGCGAAACCACCGTCTACAAATACCTCCGCAATGCGCTGAAACAATTACGAACCCACCTAAAAAGAGATTGATGTCATGAACAAGACCCACCTTTTATTCCAAATGACGGAACACCCCCAGAACTACATGGAAGACCAATGGAATGAGGTTCTTTCTGATACGGAATGCCGCGAATGCTATACGCTGATGGCCATGGCCAGGGGATTCTATCTTGCGCAAAGGGAAATAACCGACGATGAGATGGAAGCGGAATGGAACAGACTGGCGGGAAAGCCGGCAAAGACCGTAACCCCAAGACGCAGGATACTGCGTGTGGCCGCAGTGCTCTTTGGTGTGCTGATGCTTACCGGTATTGCCTTTGCCACGGTTCGTCTGGCAAGGTTGGAATGGCAGAAGGCGCGCGTTGAAGAGCAGCGCAAGGCCACGCCCAAGACAAGCGGGGGTGTACACGAAACGGAAGTTTCCGCGCGGCCTGTGGTCTTTGACAATGTACCGCTCTCACAAATTATCGGCGACATTGCCGCGCACTACCAGGTAAGGACGGAAATCCGTAACAAAGAAGCCGGCAAGCTCCGTTTCTACTTTGTATGGCAACCGCAGGACAGCCTGCAGAGTGTGGTGCGCCGGCTGAACCAGTTCAAACGGGTAAACATTGTTTCGGAGGGAGGAAAGCTGGTAGTCAGATGAAAAAGTTCCTGCTTTTCATACTTCTTTTCTGCCTGTACGGAACGCTGGCCGCACAAAAGATAGACACGACCTACTGCGATGCGCCTCTTTCTGAGGTGTTGCGCCATCTGAACCGTTCGCAGAACCGGTACGTCATCAATTTCATGTATGATGAGCTGGAAGAGTTCCGCGTTACGGCCACAATCCGCCACAAGTCCGTACCGGAGGCGCTTGCCCTGATTGTCGGGTTCTACCCTCTGAGCGTAACAACAGGCGGAAAGAACGAAATCTATGTTGAGAGTACGCACAGAGCCCAACCCAAATATACGGGCAGACTGACCGATGAAAACCGCCAGCCCTTGGGATATGCCAACGTGGCGCTGCTTTCCCCCTCGGACAGCACGCTATTGGCAAGCGGAGTAACGAACGGCGACGGCCGCTTTGCCATTCCCTGTACGGCGGAAAAGGCGCTTGCCAGAATCTCATTTGTGGGGTACAGAACACTTTTTATACAGTGTACGGATTATGAGCTGGGCAGTATCCGGATGCAGCCGGACACGCTTGCCATACGTCCGGTCACAGTGGACGGGCAAATGCCTTTCTTGCGTTTCGAACGCGGAAAACTGGTTTTCGACACACGCCAGACAGCCGGAGCCGCCTACGCCACTGACCTGTTGCGCTATACGCCCGGAGTGGTGCTGCACGGCAATGACATTTCCCTGTTCGGCTCGGCAGGAGTGATTTTATGTATCAACGGAAAGGAACAGCGGCTTCCGACGGCAGAAACCCTGCAGATGCTAAAGTCCTTCTCCGCCTCGGATGTGGAAAGGATTGAGATTGACCAGACACCGGGAGCCAGTTATTCGGCTAACGGAAAGTCGGGCGTCATCAATCTGGTGCTGAAGAAAAGGGAGAACGACTATATAGGCGGTTCCTTAGGTTACGCCCACACACAATATGAAGAGCATGGCGATGAAGCCAATGCCAACGTAGTCTTCAACAGGGGTAGGCTGTCCTCCTCGCTCAACGTGGCGGGAACGTGGGATAACACCCGCTATCTGGAGACAAATACCTTTAGTACCGGCAGTTCTATACGGGATGAGGCGCAGATTGGCCGCATTGGCAACAAAAGCTACACATTGCGGTGGCAGGCGGACTACGAGACGTCCGAGAGGCTTTCCCTTGGAGCCTATGCCTTCTATGCCAACGGTAACAGAATACTGGATGTGGACGGCGAATACGCCTATGCCGTAAACTATGGCCAGACACAGGACCATCTGGCCGTGGACTTGCTGCGCACCGAGAACACCAACACCTTCGCCCTTAACGCAAACGCATTGCAGAAACTGCGTTTCAAGGGCGGGAAGATAGACTACAATCTGGATGCTTACCGAATGAAGATGAATGACATGCGCAGTTCTGAGACATCAGGAATGCAGTCAGCAAGTATGGGGTACGACTTCAACTATTGGAACAGAATATTCCAGTCTGTCAGCAACTATTCCGCCAAGGCGGATGCGGATATAGGCGGATTCAGAACGGGTATCCAATATGCCTTTACACAAACCGACCGCGACCTTACGCATTCCTGGAAGTCGGGCTATTCGGGATGGAGCGGATTTGTGTACGACGAACAGCTCTTTTCTGTCTATGCCGAATACGGCGGCAGTTTGGGCAAACGGCTGGCATACAGTCTGGGCGGACGCTACGAGCAGAACTGGACCAAAGGGATTGTCACGAAAATCCAGACAACATCGGCCCACCACACCCGCTACGGACATTTCTTCCCTGCATTGAGCCTGGCTTTCAGTCCGGATGCAAGGCATTCTCTGAGCTGGAGCCTGACCAGCCGTATAGAACGGCCGAATATTCTGAATATGAATACTGACACGCTATACTACGATGCCTTTCAGTATTCTCTTGGCAACCCCTATCTGAAACCCTCCCGCCTGTACAAGGCCATGATGGGCTACGCCTACGGGACAACACTCAGCCTTGACCTTTACCATACCTTCCAAGCCAACCGGCTGACACACCTTACCTATGCCATCCAAGGGCCGTACCTTTATTCCACTTGGGACAACGCGGTAGACGAGCATAAGTGGGGCCTCAACGCCTTCTACCACTTCGACCGTCTGCGCTGGATAAATGCGGTTCTCATGCAAGGAGTATGCTGGAACAGGTCGGAAGGCAAAAGCGGACACAAACTTCCAACCGTGCAGGGATGGACGTACCGGGGAGGGCTGCAGGCCTCATTCTTCCTGAACCGGAGACGGAACTGGAGAGCCCACACGAATGTAAGCTATTCCTCGCGCGAACTGGATGCCCAGCGCACTTTCAGAACACGCTATCAGGTGGATGCAGGCCTGCAATACCGCTGCTGGAAGGAACGCCTTCAGCTGAACCTCACTTGCCGCAACCTGCTTGCCTCGCATATCAGGGGGAGGGAGTGTCTGGGCTCCGCCGATATGATTTTTGACAACCGTCTCAATTACCGCCAGCTTCTGTTGTCGCTCGCTTACAACTGGGGTGCAAAACTGCGGCAGAACAGCAAGCAGTTCAGTAGCGACGAAGTGCGGAAGCGTGTGGTAAACGACTTCTAATTTCCCGTAATCTTAATGGTTCTCACTATTTCGGAAGGTAAAAACACCTTCTGCAGGATACGTCTGTACCTATCCGAAAGCGAATCCCCTGCTACCATCCACTGAAAATCAATAATCCAAATCGATATGCAGAAAAGACATTTAAACAGAAGCGTGTACCTTGTGGGTACTTCCATTGTCGTTCATCGCCCAACGTCCACCGTCAATCACTCATCATTCCGTCATGCTGAACTCGTTTCAGCATCTGGCTGCGAGCCTACGCCTATTCCTATCCTCGGTGAGATCCTGAAACAAGTTCAGGATGACTTACTGGATATTATTCAACTTTTATCAGACTTTCAAACCATACGTCATGCTGAATTCGTTTCAGCATCTGGCTGCGAGCCTACTCCTTCACATTCCCCATACTTGCAAAAGGCAAATGTGATACTACATTCATATTCTTTAAACTTGCAGAAATATAATGTAGTACCGTATTTTTATTTTTCATGCTTACATAAAGGAAATATGATACCGCATTTCCATTTTCATGCCTTGCATAGTGATAATGTAGTATCACATTGGCGTTTTGCAGTTCTGAAATTTCTCGGAAAAGCAGGATTTCCTTATTCCAGGAGTCTAAAAACAGCACGAATGCGCAGAATCTGTTGCTTTTTAGGGATTGTACTGCTCGCTCTGGGTGTGCATGCCAAAAACAACGGCACAGAAAAGCGTTTGCCCATAGTCACAGAAGTCTGTGTGGCAAACATAGACCAGACGATTGACCATTCCAACAACTATGGCGGCTGGATAGAACTGTACAACCCCTCTGCGGCGGACATTCCGCTGGACGGATGGTATGTAAGCGACGATGCCGCGGCGCTGATGAAACACAGGCTGTCGGGGTGCGGAAGGCTGAAGCCGGGATGCTACGGATGCATCTTCTTCGGTCACAATGCCGCCGATGGCCAATACGGTCCCGATGCGGCAAGGCAGGTGGCGTTCAAGCTGAAAAGGGAAGGCGGCACATTGTATCTGTCAAGAGACGGCGCAAGGGCCGACCTGTCCATAACCTATCCCGAGTCTGTCCCCCGATGCAGCTATGCAAGGACCAGCCTGGCGGCAGATGACTGGCAGTATTGCGGACAGCCGACACCGGGAGCCGCCAATGCAGGACATTATGCAGAAACCATGCTGGACGCTCCCGTAGTGGATTGCGACTCGCGCCTGTTCACCTCCGCCTTCACCGTCAGCACGGCCGTACCCAAAGGCACAACCCTGCGCTACACCACAGACGGCAGCACTCCCACGCTCACAAACGGAAAGACCAGCACCGACGGACGGTTCCGCATCTCCGCCACCACCGTCCTGCGTCTGCGCCTGTTTGCCGGGGGCTTCCTGCCGAGCGGAATCGTTACGCGCACCTTCATCTACAGGGACAGGGAGTATTACCTGCCGATAGTGGCTGTGACTGCCGACCCGCGCAATCTCTATGACGACTGGATAGGCTGCTATGTGAACGGCAAAAACGGAGTGACAGGCAGAGGCAGCAAGGCCGAATCGAACCTGAACATGGACTGGGAGCGCCCTGTGAACTTTGAGTATCTGACGGCGGACGGACGGATGGCCGCCAATCAGGAGGCCAGTTTTGAGGTAACGGGCGGATACAGCCGCCATTTCGAGCCTGCCTCGTTCAAACTGCAGGCCAGAAAGCTGTATGACGGGAACGGCTCGTTCAACTTTCCGTTCTTTGCCGCCAAGCCCCACTGCAAGTACAAGCAGCTCATCATACGCAACGGCGGCAACAACAACCGTACCGACGGAGGGCCGCGCATCAAGGACGCCGTTACGCAGCAGGTGCTTACCTCGAGCGGCTATTATGTGGACGCACAGGAATACCAGCCTGTCCATGTTTTCCTGAACGGGAAGTATCTGGCCATGATGAACGTGCGCGAGCCCAACAACCGCTTTCACGGCAGCGCCAACTACGGGTATGACGATGACGAGACGGACGGATTTGAATACAGCAACGGCGCCTACCGGCAAAGGGGAGGAAGCAGGGAGGCGTTTGACCGGCTCGTCGCCCTTTCGGAAAAGGCAGAGACAGACAAAGGGTTTGCAGAAGTGTGCACACTGCTGGACATGGAGGAGTTTGTACGCTACATGGCCGCCATCTGCTATACGGGAAGCTACGACTGGCTGCTGAACCACAATAACGTAAAGGGATACCGCTCGCAGAAGGACGGCAAGTTCCACTTTGTGTTCTTCGACCAGGATCTTACCTGGGAAAGGACGAACAACGTAGAGG
Organism: Bacteroidaceae bacterium; assembly: GCA_017935785.1. Taxonomy (GTDB): domain Bacteria; phylum Bacteroidota; class Bacteroidia; order Bacteroidales; family Bacteroidaceae; genus Physcousia. Next base: position 19,387 of record JAGBGU010000043.1, on the reverse strand, counting down.
CCATTGACGGCGTAAGGACAAACGAGGTGCTGACGCTCTACAACAATCTGAAGCGCAATCCCACTTTCTGCCGCCGTTTCGTTGCCTCGTACTGCATACTGCACGGGAGCGTCTACACGCCCCAGAGATGCCAGGCGGTGGCGGACAGCATCTGCACTCTGGTAGAGAAAGCCTTGTCCTTTGACCGCCGTTACACCGGCCAGACATACAGAAAGTTGCAGAAAGAGATGTGGGGAGAATCCTATCGCCAGGCCCGCATCCAGTCCTTGCAGAAGGCCTACCGCCTTGGCGAGGGCATGGAAGTGGCCATAGGCACCAATCTGGCAAAGGCCAGTATCCGTCTGGAGGGACAGGACCTTCCCTTCAACCGCTTCTCCGGCACGCTCTTCGGTTCCCCGGAACTGGAAGCGGCAGGAGCTGAAGGCTACGGCTTTCTGGGATGGAAAAACCAGCACGGCCAGTGGGTGAGCCGAGAGAGAGTGTGTACCGTCACAAAGCCGGGCACCTATACCGCCGTTTTCGACCAGACTTTCAAGGAGGGTGTCTCTCCCCTTTGTTTCAACGAAATCAGCGCCCATAACGATATCTTTGTGAACGACTACGGCAAGCGTGCCGACTGGATAGAACTCTACAACAGGGGAAGGGAGCCGTTGGATGCGGCACGGTATTTCTTTGGCGAGGGAGAAGCGGCAAATACGGCATACCAGATTGATGCCGCCCCCGGAGTCAATACGGTCATACAGCCCAACGGCCGTCTGGTGGTGTGGTGCGACGGCCGCCCTTCCGTATCACAGCCGCATCTGCCCTTCAAACTGAAGAACGATGACGGAAGCACGCTCTTTCTGCAGTCGCCGGACGGAAGGTGGAAGGACTCTGTACGCTACGACAAGCATTCGGCCAAGGAAAGCGTAGGAAGGTATGCCGACGGCGGAAACGCCCTGAGGGTATTCTACCTTCCCACCATAGGAACCCGGAACATGGCAACCGCCTATGACAGCATCATATCCGACTCTCCCAATGAAATTAACCCGCCCACACTGTCCGAGGAAATTGCGTACGTCAGCTACTACACCCTGAGCGGTATCAGGACGCACAAACCCGCCAACGGCATTTTCATCAAGGTGGTGCATTATAAGAATGGCAGAATCCGACAAAGCAAAGTCTGTATCGGGAAACAGGAGAGATGATTTACCGCATCCGCTCCTGTTCCGGCGTGTCCGCCGGCCGTAACCTGCCTTGATTTGAAAATGTTAGCCTCCACTGTTTTGCAGAGTGAAATTATTATAGTACCTTTGCGGATGGAAATGAAACATATATAATCAATCTTTGGATATGGAAAATAAATTCAAGAGAACAACCGTGACCTCGGCATTGCCTTATGCCAACGGTCCCGTACACATAGGACATCTGGCCGGCGTATATGTTCCGGCTGACATTTATGTGCGCTACCTGCGTCTGAAGGGACGCGACGTACTGTTTATCGGCGGAAGCGACGAACACGGCGTGCCCGTTACCATCCGCGCCCGCAAGGAGGGCATAACCGTACAGCAGGTGGTAGACCGCTACCACTCGCTCATCAAGGACTCGTTTGAGCGCTTCGGCATCAGTTTCGACGTGTACAGCCGCACCACCAGCGCCACCCATCACCAGTTGGCCAGCGACTTCTTCAAGAAACTCTATGACGAGGGCAAGCTGGTGGAACAGGTAAGCGAGCAGTTCTATGACGAGCAGACCGGACGTTTCCTTACCGACCGCAACATACGCGGCGAGTGTCCGCGCTGCCATGCGCCCGAGGCTTACGGCGACCAGTGCGAGGCCTGCGGTGCCACGCTTAGCCCGGAAGAACTGATCAACCCCTACAACGCCGAAACCGGCAACCCGCTGGTGCTGCGCGAGACAAAGCACTGGTACCTGCCGCTGGACAAGGACCAGCAGTGGCTGGAGAAATGGATTCTGGAAGACCACAAGGAATGGCGCCCCAACGTGTACGGCCAGTGCAAGAGCTGGCTGGACGGCGGACTGCGCCCCCGTGCCGTAACGCGCGACCTGGACTGGGGTATCCCCGTGCCGGTGGAAGGAGCCGAGGGCAAGGTGCTCTATGTATGGTTTGACGCACCCATAGGCTATATCAGCAACACCAAGGAGCTGTGCGACGCACGCCCCGAACTGGGCAGTTGGGAAACGTGGTGGAAAGACCCAGAAACCCGTCTGGTCCACTTCATTGGCAAGGACAACATTGTGTTCCACTGTATCGTATTCCCCGCCATGCTGAAGGCCCACGGCGAATACATCCTGCCCGACAACGTACCCTCCAACGAGTTCCTGAACCTGGAGGGCAACAAGATTTCCACCAGCAAGAACTATGCCGTCTGGCTCAACGAATACCTGGACGAGCTGCCCGGACGCCAGGACGAACTGCGCTATGTGCTCACCGCCAATGCACCCGAAACCAAGGACAACGACTTCATGTGGGCCGACTTCCAGGCGCGCTGCAACAACGAGTTGGTGGCCGTGTACGGCAACTTTGTGAACCGCGCGCTGCAGCTTACCCAGAAGTATTACGAGGGTGTGGTGCCCGCCTGCGGAGAGCTGACCGAATATGACCGCGAGACGCTGGCCGAGTTTGACGGCGTAAAGGAGCGGTTGGAGCAGTTGCTGGAGAACTTCAAGTTCCGCGAGGCACAGAAGGAGGCCATGAACCTGGCACGCATCGGAAACAAGTATATTGCCGACTGCGAGCCCTGGAAGGTCATCAAGACCGATCCCGAGCGTGTGAAGACCGTCATCTACATCAGCCTGCAGCTTACCGCCAACCTGGCCATTGCGTTTGAGCCCTTCCTGCCCTTCAGCAGCAAGCGCCTGCGCGAAATGATCTGTATGGAGGACTTCTCATGGGAAGACCTGGGAAGCACAGAGCTGCTGCCCACCGGCAAGCAGCTGGCCAAGCCCAGCCTGCTCTTCAGCAAGATTGAGGACGACGTAATACAGGCACAGACAGAAAAACTGGCGGCTACCGTAAAGGCCAACGAAGAGGCGGCCTACCGCGCCGAGCCCGTCAAGGAGAACATTGCCTTTGAAGACTTCCAGAAACTGGACATCCGTGTGGGAACCGTACTGGAATGCGAGCGCGTGCCCAAGATGAAGAAACTGCTGAAATTTAAGATTGACGACGGACTGGAGTGCCGCACCATCGTGAGCGGAATAAGCCAGTGGTACGAGCCGGAAGCCCTGGTGGGCAAGCAGGTGCTGTTCATTGCCAACCTGGCCCCCCGCGCCTTCAAGAACGGACTGGTAAGCGAAGGCATGATACTGAGCGCTGCCAACTTTGACGGCAGTATCAGCGTTACCACTGTGGAACATCCCGTGAAGCCCGGAAGCCAGGTTTGCTGATGGCGGAATCCTCGTTGCGAGACAAGGCCGCCCGCGGCTTTCTGTGGGGAGGGCTGAACAACGGACTGGTGCAGGTAATCGGCGCCCTGTTCGGCATTGTCATCCTGCGCCATCTGGCCCCCGACGACTATGGCAAGATTGCCATGCTGATGGTGTTCCCCGCACTGGCCAGCGTGCTGCAGGAAAGCGGATTCACGGCTGCGCTGTGCAACCTGAAAGAGCCTACCCACCGCGACTATAACGCCGTATTCTGGTTCAACATAGGAGTGAGTGCCCTGCTGTATGGGGCACTCTTCTTCTGCGCTCCCCTCATAGCCGATTTCTATAACGACCCCGTACTGCTCCCCCTGAGCCGCTATCTGTTCCTGGGCTTCTTCATCAGCAGCTGGGGAACCGTACAGCGGGCCTATCTGTTCATTCATCTGATGAACAAGGAGAGCTGCATCATCGCCCTTACATCGCTGATACTGTCCAACACGGCGGGGCTGGTGATGGTACTGAACGGGTATTCCTATTGGGGGCTGGCCACGCAGAACATTCTCTTTATCCTTATCGTAGCCGTAATGAACTGGTGGTACTCGCCGTGGCGCCCCACGCTGCAGATCGACCTTCGCCCGGTATGGCGGATGTTCGGGTTCAGCAGCAAGCTGCTTCTGACCAATATCGTAAACACCCTGAGCAGCCAGGCCTTCAGTTTCCTTTTGGGAAAATTCTACGGCGACTACACGGCCGGCATCTACGGAAACGCCCGGAAATGGGACGACATGTGCGCCAACACCATCAACGGAATGGTGAGCGGAGTGGCGCTGCCCGTACTGTCAAAGGTGAGCGACGACCGCGGCCGCTACCGCCAGGTATTCCGCAAGATGCTGCGCTTTGTCAGCTTTGTCTCGTTCCCCTGTATGCTGGGGATGGGACTGGTGGCGCGCGAGTTTCTGCTGGCCGTAGTGGGACCCAAGTGGGAGGCCAGCGCCGGCCTGTTGTCCATGCTCAGCGTGTACGGCGCCATATTCCCCCTGATGACGCTGTACGGACAGATGGTCATCGGGCGCGGAAAGAGCCAGATAAATATGTGGTGTACGCTTGTGCTCAGCCTGCTCATCCTGTTGGGGCTGTGGGCGCTGCATCCCTTTGGCGTACATACGATGGTGGTCTACTTCATCGCCCTTAACGCCCTTTGGCTGCTTGTGTGGCAGTATTTTGCCTGGCGCCTCATCGGGCTGACCTTCTGGCAGGCGGCATGCGATGTGGCCCCCTTCCTTCTGCTCAGCGCCGGCAGTATGGCGCTGGCATGGCGTGCGACGCTGTGGATAGAGAACGTCTATCTGCTGCTGGCCGGAAAGATTGTTGTGGCGGTGTGCGCCTATGTGGGCGTGCTGTGGATGCTGCGTGCCCGTATCCTTCGGGAAAGCGTCGCCTATTTTATACACAAAAACAATTAGACTTTTTTTATAGAATGCATATAGCTTATCTCATATCGGCTCATACAGACGCTCCCCAGCTGAAGCGCCTGATTGACGCCCTCCATCCCCAGGCCGAGTTCTTTGTCCATATTGACAGCAAGTCGGACCTGGAAGAATTTACACGTCTGATCAAATCGCCCCGCGTACACTTCATCCCCCAGCGCGTGGATGTGATGTGGGGTACCATGCTCGAGGTGGAATACCAGATGAACCTGATACGGGCGGCGGTGGCCTTCCCGGTCCACTTCGACCGCATCTTCTTCCTGAGCGGAATGGATTATCCGCTGTGGAGCAACGAGCGCATCACTCAATGGCTGAAGGAGCAGGAAGGAAGGGAGATTCTGCAGGGATACTGCATGGACAACCCCGCGCTTTCGCCCTCGCAGCACCAGATGTACACCGTGGCGCGCCCCTTCAGCCGCCACCGCAAATGGGCCATACTGCAGCGCATCGTGCGCCGTGCAATGGGCTTGCGCAAGGGACTTTCGTTCTATGTGGACGGCAATCTGTGGCATCTCTACAAGGGCAGCGCCTGGTGGTGCATAACGGAGGCTCTGGCCTCGCACGTGCTCAACTATTATGAGCACAAAGAGGAGATCAGGGACTATTTCAAGGACAGTTTCGGACCGGCGGAAACGCTCATCCAGACAATCGCCCTCAACTCGCCCAAGTTCCGTCAGCGCTGCATCCTTACCGAGGGAGAATATCCCGGACTTGCCGCCCTGACGCCCCTGCACTTCATTGACTACAACCCTGTAATAAAGGTAATGGACGAAACGGACTATCCGCGCCTGGCGGAAAGCGGAAAGATGTTTTGCCGAAAGGTGGTCAGCGGAAAGAGCGACGAGCTGGTAAGACTGCTGGAGAACAGAGACTGAAACGAGTTCAGCATGACCATACCTCATACTATATGTCATCCTGAACTTGTTTCAGGATCTCACCGAGGAAAGGGGGGTAAGTAAAGGCTCGCAGTGAGATGCTGAAATTTGCGATTGAGCGAGAGCAGAGACAAGCTTGCTTGAACTATGCCGAGCGTGAGCAAATTGAACAAAGTTAAACGAGTTCAGCATGACAATCAGCTTTGGACCCTCGTCTTTTGTTATATAAAAGAAGCACACACGACAGAAGAACGAAAATCAACTCGACAGATTTTTTAGAACATCCCCAATGGGGCAGATGCAGCGCTGCACCTACTTTCAAATTTTAGTTTCAGAGAAGGTGCAACGCTGCATCTGCCTCGAAATTCCAATTTCAACCTTCACGCAATGCTGCACCTGCCCCGAAATTCCAATTTCAACCTTCACGCAACGCTGCACCTGCCTCGAAATTCCAATTTCAACCTTCACGCAATGCTGCACCTGCCCCGAAATTCCAATTTCAACCTTCACGCAACGCTGCACCTGCCCCGAAATCCCAATTTCGACCTTCTCGCAATGCTGCACCTGCCTCGAAATCCCAATTTCGACCTTCTCGCAACGCTGCACCTGCCCCGAAATTCCAATTTCAACCTTCTCGCAACGCTGCACCTGCCCCGAAATCCCAATTTCAACCTTCACGCAATGCTGCACCTGCCCCGAAATTCCAATTTCAACCTTCACGCAGCGCTGCACCTGCCCCGAAATCCCAATTTCGACCTTCTCGCAGCGCTGCATCCGTGTATTTAGCGGTGTTTTTCCGTCCCCGTCCATTTGCGCAGACGGCGGTTCAGCGCCTTCAGGATAACGGAGAAGCGCGCCTGTCTGAGATTGAGCCACAGCTCTTCCAGCGAATAGCAGACCTTTGTCCAGGGATGCCCCCAGGCATTCACCCGGTAGAGGCGTTCCTTATAGTCTGTAAATTCCATTACATGAGCCGGATGCCGCAGGGGGAAGTCCAGCTCGTGCCGCTGCATGGTGAAGATGCGGCGCAGACGGCGGGGCATGGTGGCCAGTTCGGTGGAGAAATGGGTGGAGTCGGCCATGGCGCCCACATTGTTTATCAGGTTGCGGCTGGGCATAACGGCAAGCTGGCTGTTCATCAGCATGGCGCTCCAGAAGATACTTTCAAAATAAGGCTTGCCCGACTGCTTGTGGTGGCGGCACATGGTCATGTAGTCGCCCCTCAGCCTTTGCTTCCTGGCAATGCCCTCCAGCTGTCTCACGGTAAAGGGGTCGTCCAGGAAACGGTATTCGCCGTCCCACTGGTCCACCACACGCCGCCACGAGGCCCATCCCCAAATGGAGAAAGCCGAGGTGAAGAAATAGTCGTCAGGGACATCCTTTGTCACCTCGTCCACGTTGAATCCGGCAATCATGCCAATGCGCGGGTCGTTCTCGTAGCGGTCCAGCATCTCCTTGCAGAAGGGGAAGAAGCTCTGCGAGGGCACCACATCGTCTTCCAGCACCATCACCTTGTCCGCCATGGAGAAAGCCCATTTGTGCGACAGGTAGCCCGAGGGGTCGCAGCCCTGGTTCTGGGGGCGGTAGTTCCTTTCAACCCGGCATTCCCAGTCAATCTCCTCCACAATCTGCCGGCAGGCCATAATGCCCGGCAAGTCCTGCGGGCCGCGCGGTCCGTCCTGGTACAGGAAGAGCTGCGAGGGCCGCGCCTTGCGCACTTGTTCAAAAACCTTTTTCAGGGGTTCGGGCCGGTTGAAGAAAAGCATCAGCACGGCTATGTCTGTTTTGGCTGGATGTTTCATAAGACAGTCTGTGTTTTTGGGGGGTTGTTTTCCGGGAAGGGTAAAGGTCAGAAAAAGGTGCACTGCGCCACATGCGGACTTATAGTGTCTATGTCCGGCAGCCGCAGATAGTCGCCGTACTTGCGTTTCAGATAGGCGTCGCTGTCATGCGGCACGCTCACTTCAATATCCTCAAACATGGCGCGTCCGATGGGGAACACCTCGTCCACGTGGCAGGCCGTATGGAAGGGCACGCCAAAGGTGTGCCGCACCAGCAGCGAGGGCATCAGCGCACAGCCCATCCGCATGAGGGGGTATATCAGCCAGTGGTTCAGCCGGTACCACATCCCCACCTTTTTGAGCCTTTCCTCCTCCGATATGCGCGTGTCCTTCATCACTTTGTAGACGTGTCCCAGCGTGTGGCACGAGAGCTTCTGCAGCCACAGCGGGCATTTCTCCTGCGGAAAGATGTCGATGTAGATGCCCCTCATGCGGAAGATGCGGTCGTATCCGTTGGTTTCCTCCAGCAGGCTGTTCTTGTCGCGCAGCTTGGCGTAGGAATAGAAGTAGTGGGGGTCCGTGGGTCTGTGCTGAAGCTCCATCCATTCCGGAAGTTCTTTGGGCAGTATGCGCAGCAGGCGCAGATAGTCGGGCCGGAGCATCTCCACGTCCAGGTCGTCGTCCCAGGGAATGAATCCGCCGTGGCGCATGCAGCCCAGCAATGTGCCCGAGGCAATCCAGTACGGTATGTTGTGCTTCTGGCAGATGGCGTCAAAAGCCTTCAGCATCTCCTTCATCCGTATCTGCTGCCTTCTCAGGGGCGAGCCTTCGGGGTTGAAGCGGGCCTTCAGTTCTGCGGGGTCAAATCGGTAAGCGTCTCTGTGCATCATCGTGTCTTCTTTAGCGGTTTACTTCGCATATTTCTCATGCAGGCGGTCGGTCACAACCCCCTCGTCATCTATATGCAGGTGCAAGAAACAGCCCTTTCCGCCATCCTTTCCCGTTTCCAGAATCTTGTTCTCGGGTGCGGCATTGCTCTGGCGGTGTCCGGCGTGCATGTTCATCACGACAGAGTCGAATGCGCCGTCGGCCTTGAAGATAAGGTGCTGCGTTCCCCGCTTGGAATACCAGTAGGCAAAACAGTTGTTGTAATGGCTTGCCCCCCTGGTGATACGGAAGGCCGTGGCAAACTCGTCGCTGTAGCAGAAGTCGTACCAGTTGCATCCCGCTTCGTCCAGGAATCCGCAGCTGCCCTGGTCAAATTCTCCCTTTCTGCCGTAATACAGCGGATGTATGTTCCTGAGCATATTGGCTTGCGAACGCAGTACAAAGCCCGTATGCACGGCTGCAATGCGCATATTGGTAAAGGTGTTGTCATATCCCTCAACCAGCACACCCACCGCCGTGGCAGAGTTGCAGCCGACGATGTTCACGCCCGTAATGTCGCAGTCGGACGAACCGCTGTTGGCGCCGTGCTTAACGTGGATGCCAAGCTCCACATTCTTGATGGAAGTGTTGCGGATAACCGTCTCCCGTCCGCCGTCTATCGACACGCCCTTTGCCACACCGCGGCCGTCAATCACGCCACCGTCAAGGTAATAGTTGCTTCCCGGCTTGGATATGTCGTTTGCCGCGTCCTTTCCGCCCAGCCGCACCATCGCCTCGCTGTGCGCCCATCCCTCGGCGGCTCTGATGACAGCATAGTTGGACAGTTCCAGCGCCACACTCTTTTCCGGATGGGCCGGTGTCAGAATCGGCTTTGATATGACATATTCTCCGTCGGGGAAATAAATGGTGCGGTTGGGGTTCTCGTCAATTATCTTCTGAATTATGTCGCTCACATCCTTTCCCGCATCGGCCTTGATGTAGTCCGTCACAATCACATACCCCCTGTCCCTCGGTGCGCCAAAGGCAAAAGCCGACACCGACAGCACCGCCGTCAGCATCACACAAAGCACGCTTCTTAATTTCATAACTTTTTCGCTTAAAATAAACAATTATACCGCAAAGATACGGATAAAAATACAAACATAAAAACTGTTTGGCCAATAGAGTTCGGGACAAACCATTTTTCCCAGTGTCCGTTGTCCAATCACTAAACCATAAACCCTAAACCCTAAACAAATTACCCTTTTGTCTCTTTTGTTCTTATGTCCACCCCCACCAACCCCTTTCATAACAGAAAAATCCCCACAACCGCAAAGGGGAAGCGGTTGTGGGGACAATATCAGGGTAGCCCTAAAGCAAGGGCGCGGGATTTACTTGAGCATCTTCTTTCCGCCTACGATGTAGAGTCCGCGAGGCAGGCCGTTCAGACTGTCTGCGGCCTTTACGTTAGACTTGACCAGACGGCCCTGCATATCGTAAACGTTCACTACAGCAGGAAGTTTCTGGCTCATTTCCACCTTGTCGATGGCATCGCCCTGCTTGTTGCTGTAGGTGCCGTCCTCATTGAGGATTACAATCATGTGGCTGTTGTCCAGTACGGGACAGGCATCTGTACCCAAGGTCTGGAACCAAACGGGATTTGTTTCGTTGCCCAGATTCAGTTTGTGGGCTACGGCACCACTTGCAAACTCTTCGGCTGTGAGGGTCTTGCAAGCCTCGGCTGCGGCATCGGCATTGTCTGTGTGTCCCATGATGCTGGTCAGTTCGGGAGCGGCAATGACATATACGTTATGGATTTTGCTGGTGAGTCCGTCATGCAACCATCCCACAATCAGTCCGTGCGCATCACCGTTCTTGTAGGTTACGTTGGTGGCGTCTACATAACAGTTGCTGATTTCCGCAATGGTGCTTCCGTCTGAACTACCTACCATACATCCGGCACTCCATCCGGCAGTAAGGTTACCGGCAAAGAAGCAGTCCTTGATGGTGCCGCTGCCCTTTACCTTACCGATGAGTCCGCCACAGTCTCCGGCAGAGGTTGCCATGTGAGCTGTACTGTAGCTGCGGGTAAGATGGGTTGTACCGTTTGCCACACCGATGATACTTCCGGTATGTTCTGCATAGTTTGCGTTGCCGCCAATGGTTCCGCCCAAAATGGCGATACCCTGGATGTCGGCATTATTGGTGTTTCCGAACAAGGGAAGAGTCATGTTGGTAATGGGGTTGAGTCCGCCATTGAACTGGCCTACATAAGGACGGCTGGTCTTACCGATGGGCTGCCATTCAACACCACTCATATCCACGGGTGCCACAATAGTTGCCTGAGCATAGACATCGCCCATTTCGTTCACTACCTTGGAGAACCAAAGCAGATCCTGTGCTGTGGCGAGCTGCCATACGCCTTCGGTCTGGTGAGGAGCTCCCTGCATGTAACGCTGGCAGTAAGCAGCCTGCATGAGGTCTTCCTTGGCGAGCGCCTGTGCTGCGGTATATTCTCCGTTCACCCACTTTGTCATGGCTGCAGTGGTTATGTTCTGCAGGTCGGTCTTTTCCTCCTCGGTAGCAGTGGGATCTTCATAAATCTGGGCCAGAAGAGATTCGATGGTAGCCTCCAGCACTACATAGGCCTGCTTACAAGCATGGATATCCTCGAAGATGCCGGTAAATTCTGATACCAGCGCCATCTTATCCTCGGTGGTGCCTGCAGTTTCAACCTTGGCAATGGCTGCCTCGAGCTGTGTGCGCAATTCATTAGAGAAGTTGGGGCGCATGCGGAATCCTTCGCCACTGTCTGCCTCGTAAGCCAGCAGGGTGTTGGCACGTGCCACCATTCCGTCCAATGTGGGGCTGATGCCCTCGGCAGCCTGTTCATTGTTGCCCAGATAGAAGAGACGGAAATTGTCAAATCCGATCCAGTCGTTGCTGCAGCCGGTACCTACGTTCTTCACTCCGATGGTCAGTGTTCCGTCAGTAACCTCGGCCACAATACGGTTCTCATAACGTCCGGCATTGAACGCATACTGGCATCCGATGGGGCCGGCAGGACAGTAACCTGAAATGATACCGTTGTCAAAGAAGTTGTCCACATTGCTTTCTCCTTCAATGTAACTGTTCTCCATATTTACGGCATCCTCTGCGCTGATGAGGTCTTCACCGGCAGTCATTACATAAACGGCATTGTTGTTGGCATAGAGATAAGCGGCATAGTTGTTGTTGCCGTCATAGACGTCTGCAGCGGCACGGAAGGCTGCATTGAGACGCACTTCATAGAAGCCGTTTGACAGGCCGGTAATCGTCTGGTACATGTCGAATGTGGCGTTCCATGCTTCGGCTGTATAGGTGGTTTCCCCTGAGCGCAATACGGTCAGTGTGCTTCCCTGCTTCTTGTATGTCCATCCGTCAAAGTTAGGTTCGGCATCCAAGTTTCCGTTCTTGACCAAAGTGGAGATTTCGGTTCCGGGAGCATATCCGTTTCTAACGGCATCGTCCAACAGAGCCTTTGCGTAAGCCACTTCCTGGGCCACTTCCTCTGCAGTAAGCAGCATATTGGCGATGATATACTCGTAAGAACCGTTGGGGAACTGTCCGTCTTCGGGAGCCACATCATCATAAAGATAGCTTTCCAGAATTACCAGCGAGGGACCGGCCATTGTGGAGCCGTTCTCGTCCAGATAAGCCTTGATCGCTACTATTTCGTCCACATATCCGGTATAGGCGGCAGAACTGGCCTTTACATTGTTGCGTGCCTCGTCCATTGCCATATAAGCGGCACTGAATTCTTCGTAAGTGGTTGCAGAGGCAAGGGTTTCAATAGCTTCCTTGAGTGCATCCACCAGCGCCTTCTGTGCATATACGTTTTCAGCATAGTCTGTCACTTCCTCCACCAAGGCAGCCTTCATTTCCTCCATACTGTTGGTGTATTCGCCCGGGGCAATCTGGTATACCACACCACTGTTGGGATTCAGCATAGGATAGGGGTCTTCGCTCAGGCTCTGATACCAAGCGGGATTCACAAACGAGCCGTTGTTAAGCTTCCATGTCACATCGCCATGGGCAAAATCCTCTACAGCCAGCATGTGGCAGTCAATCTCTGTGCCGGAACTGCTTCCTGAGAAACCGTTGAACTCGGCAGGTGCCTGAACGGTGAAGCAGTTTCTGATGGTGGCATTGTCGTTCCATCCGAGGATGGTTCCCTTGGCTGCACCACCAGTGGTAAGCAGCTCGGCAATAACGATACAGTCTTCAATGGTAATGGCGTTGGCCTCACCACTACCGGCAATACCACCCTCGGACCATCCTGCACTGCTCACTGAACCCAAGAAAGCACAATCCTTGATGGTTCCGGTGAATTTACCGGCCAGACCGCCAAGGTCGCCTTCGTCACCCAATACCAGAGTGGCCTTAGAGTAACTTCCTGTCATTTCTGAATTGAAGGCCACACAGACGATTGAACCGGTCTGGGCACCCAGATCGGAGTTGCGTCCGTTGATAGTGGCGCTTTCTATGGCTATGTTTCTGAACTTGGCATCCTGTGCACTACCAAAGAGGGGGCCGCTCAGATTTTCGATGGCAAAGCCTTGACCGTCAAATGTTCCTGAATATACGTTTCCGCCCTTTCCGATGCTGGGCCAGTCAATGCCTTCCATATTCAAGGCGGCAACAAGGCGGCCCTGGATGTCCTTCTTGGTGCCACTGTTCACCATGGCGGCAAACCATACCAACTGGTCGGGAGTACCGATTTCATACACTCCGTCCTCGGCTGCTGTCATGTAGCTGGGGTCTGTGACATTACAATAGTTGCACACACCGTTCTGCCAGTCGTGATCGTCTGAAACTGAACCTTCGTTGGTGTTTGAGAAAGCAACTCCGTCTTCGTAAGCCTCACCGTTGCAATGCAGCTTTCCGTTGGCATAGACAATGCCGTGGGCAGCATTGGGCACGGGCAGGGCGTCTTGTCCCAGTGTCTGGAACCATGTGCAGTTCTCGCTCTGCTTTCCGTTCAGGATAAAGCAGGCTTCTCCGCTGGCCAGCTGCTCGGCTGTAATCTTTATGCTTCCGCCAGGGATATTGCCGAAATCGGGCATGTAGGCACAGTTGGTAAACGTACAGTTGCCGGGGTTACGGGAGAACACGTTGCTGTTAGCACTGTTTGCCTCGTTCACATCGGCAATCATCATACAGTTCTTGTATGTGCCCTTACCTGTGCTCCAACCGCAGAAACCGCCCCATGAGTCGGCTGACAGGCTCACAAAAGCTCCTGCAAAGGCACAGTTCTCAACGGTGGCCGCTCCCTCGACAAGAGCTATAAGTCCGCCATTGGTACAGTCGCCTGCAACGGAACTTTCAATACGTACCGTACTCACACAGTTCAGAAGCTGGGTGCGGTCGCCTGTAGACTGGGCCACAATACCAGAGGCATACTTGCCAGTGCTGACAATGGTTCCGGCCACATTGAGGTTCTTTACAGTTCCGGCCAACAGACGGAACAGTGCACTGTACTCGCCTTCGGCCGTACGGTTGATGGTAACGGTGTGGTACGCGCCATCGAAGGTTCCGGTATAGGCCGTGTTTGTTCCGATGGCCACATCGCCCATTGCCGTCAGGTCGATGTCGGCCGTAAGCAGAGCATTTGCGGATGCATCCGTCTCGTTCACTACCTGGGCAAAGTCTGCCAAGTCTTGCGCTGTACCAATCTGATAGACTCCGTCCACCGGTTCAATGGCCCACGCGCTACTGCCAAGGCCAAAAGCCAGCGACAGCATACACATTGTGCGTAGAATCTTTTTCATTTTACACTTGATTGTTAGGTTAATAATATATTGATGAATGATTTTGCATTACCTTACGAACGTTTTCTTTCCCTGCCATATATAGATTCCTTTCCGGGGCTTTCCCCAGATACGGCGGCCGATCATGTCGAACAGGCCATTGGTCCGGTTTTCCGCTGTGGGCACTACCACTCCGTCAGCTGTTCCGTCGGCTTTCCTGATAGTCAGTACGCCCTGGTCCGCTCCCTTGCGCAAATCCGCAATGACAACGTAGCGGTCTCCCTTTGTCAGACGGAAGAAGAAATGCCTCTTGTACACATGGCCGTCTTCCTTTCCGCCCGTACCCTTGCCCAGGGTGAAGAACTGGTCGCTTTCCGCCTCGTTGAACGTTATCCGGAAAGGCGAACTGTCCTGTGTAAGGAAAGGAGTTTCCATCTGTGGCGATGTAAAGAAGGCAAAGTCTGTATACTCGTCGTTCAGCTGCTCGCCCACAGTCAGGGTTATCCTGTAGAGTCCGTCCTCCACCTCGGCCATGGGCATGGCATTCTGGGGCAGCCACTCGTCATTGAGGAAGAAACAGGGCTTGCCTATGCTTTTGCGAGGGCCGTTTATGTAAAGGGCGCCCTGTCCGCTATTGTCCATTGGCGGCATTTCGGGGAAGGCCATCAGCGTCCGTGCATACAGATCAGCCTCTATCCTGTACCTGCCGTTCAGGGGAAGCCACCTCAGACTACCGTCCGCCTCCACCTCAAAGAAATCAGGGTCGGCATACCAGCTGCCGTCCGTCACGTCAAAATCCGGCACATACTTCCGCCCCTGCACCATTTCCGCTTCCATGGCGTATCTGCGCTCCCCTGCCGGTGTCATGCCTTGTCCGTCAAAGGTGGGAGCCTGCTCCGGCTCTCCGCCCAGAAGCACGCTTACCACACTTCTTGCCGGCACGTTCACGCGCGCAATGGCATCGGTACTTGCCAGTACGGATATGTTCTTGTTTCCGCTGTCCTCGTTCACAATCACCACTCCGTAAGTGCCGTCGGGATTCTTGAACGCCACATGTGACACCTTGTTTATGGCAGTTCCCTTAGTGGCAACGCGCACAGCCCCCCTCCGGGCGGCCACACTGGCATGCGCCATAATGTAATAATGGCTGTTGGCCGTTACGGTATGATAGTCCTTGTGGTCAATGTCCAGCGCTCCGTAACAGGTGGTGCATCCGCCGTCCAGATTAGGCCCGCGGTTCAGGTCGAGCATCATGTTCCATACCACTACGGCACGGCACTGGCGGGTAACCGTACTGATGACAAGATTCTTCATGTCATCTATAAGGCGTTTCTGCAGGTTGCGGCCGTCGTTCCAGGTACCTATGCTCGATTCTGTAAATACCACCTCCTTGTCCGGCGCCTGACTGTTAATGTCGTCCAGTTCGCTGCTGCTGCCGCCATAGTCGTGCCATGCCGAACCCACCACCAGCTCGCTGCCCTCCATTTCTCCGCTCAGGGCGTTGTACACCTTCACGGGATAGTCTTCCTGTCCGGCCACATTGTCATAGTTGTAGTTGTGGTCGAAACAATAGATTTTCGTAGTCAGGCCGGCACGCTTGAAGGCCGGTGCCATATGGCTGATCAGGGCAGCCTCGTCCTCCCAGGGCAGATACAGGCTGGCACAGTTTCCGCTGTGCAGCGGCTCGTTCTGCGGTGTGACGGCATGGATGTGTATGCCCTGGGCACGGAAAGCCTCAATGAACTTGACAAAATATTGGGCATAGGTTTCATAGCAGGCCGGATTCAGCCTTCCGCCCGTCCAGGAGTCATAGGGGGTGCTGCTGCCGATTTCCTTCACCTTCATCCACTTGGGGCAGGTCCACGGCGAAGCCATTATTTTCAGTCCGGGATTGACGGCCAGCACTTCTTTCAGCACGGGAATGACATAATCCGTCTCATCGGTGGTAAGGGCAAAATTCTCTATGCCCTTCTTGTCGCAAAGCGTGTACACTCTGCTGCTGAAATCGCTGCACCCGATGCTGATACGCGTATAGCTCACACCGAATCCGTCCGTAGGCGAGAAGGTGCGTCTGAGCAGTTCGCGTCGTTCGTGAGCGGCCATCTTCATCAGATTGTAGCACGAACTGTACGTCAGAGCGTAGCCGAATCCGTCAATAGACTGGAATTCCTCCTCGGGCATCAGACGGATGATATTGGTGCCGTAGGACGTACCGGTCTTGGCTGTGGAAAACTCCAAAAGTCTGGAACCGTCCGCCTTGGTGGTAAGCAGCGTAACGTGCTCGGCATACAACAGCGGAGAGCATACCATTACAAAGGTCAGTATAAGCAAGAGTGCCAGCCTGTTTTTCATATCGTTTGCCTTGTGTTTATCAGTTATTCGGATACAAATTTACTCTTTTTTTCTGATTTCTCTGAAAAAGACAAAGTTAAAAAAACTTAGCAACGCGAAAATAATCCGAAATTGCGGCAAACAAAGCAAAGAAACTGCCTGACATAAAAAAAGAATGTTTTTATACTCATTTTGGCCACAACTTACCCTTTGGCCCGCCACAACTTACCGCCTGCACATGACATAAGCAATGACACTACAAAGGTACGAAAAAAAATCCACACCACCAACATTTTCCACTATCCTTTTCAAGACTTTTTTCCAGACAAACCTTGTAGAGGAAAACACGCTCTCCACCCTCCAGACTGGGGTTAAAAGTTAAAAGGTTAAAGGTTAAATCAAAGGCGCATTGTCACTGTCAGATTGCCATGTGACGAGAAGGCCATACGTCATCCTATGCAAAACGTCATCCTGAACACACACTACCCGTCATCCTGAACTTGTTTAACTTCGTTCAGCATGACGATAGGGGGAGGAGGACACCAATAAAGCCAATAGAGCATTATCTCTCTACTAAGAAATATTATATATTTATATATAATATAATTATTATTTAAATTTAAGTAATATACCTTGTAAATACGCGCGCGCGAGATATGCTTAATATCAGAAGACATTTAACTTAACCCTGTACACACATCAGAAACACATTCCGTCAAATTTAACGTTTAACCTTTTAACTTTTAACCAACGGCTATGCCATTTAGACATCTTTCTACAAGAAGATTGCAAAAAAGGTTGCAACCGTACAACCATATTGAAAACAATTGCTGTCCGGTAAAAATTATGAAGCGTTTCAAAAACAACATTTCCCCGGACAACAATAAAAAATTATCAAATTTTCAAAGGTGCTACTCTGCAAATAAATCATCAAGAACCACTTCGCTTTGTACAGTTCCGCTATACATATTCTTTTTTAAGCCGTAGGTGGTTACGAATGTTTGATGTATAGCTTTACGTGTCTTAGTTGCTGAACGGAAAATCTCGGCACGCTCCCTCAGGCGTTCATCATACTGCTTGGTAATTTCAAACTCGCCTTGTGAGAACTTCATTTCACATAAGTTTATGGTTTGGTCTCTGCGGTCAATGAGCAAGTCAATTTGTGCCCCATCACCTTTCCAACCACATACATCACTTTGCACACCACTAATGCCCAATTTCTGCTTAATCTGTCGAATATGATGCAGACTCAACTGTTCAAATGAATAACCACTCCACGCTCTACGAGATGGAGAGTCTATCATGTTTTGCCAATGGTTTTCATCCTGGCCACGATAACCCTTTACATAGCGAAGGTGAAATAGTGTGAATAAGTCCGTCAATTGATATATAGTTCCTCGCTCAGTTTTACCAAATGCGGTATATTGACGAATAAAGTCGCAATCACAGAGGTTGCGGAGTGCTTTTGTCAGAGCTCCACCATCTTCAATTTTAGTGGCTGCCATAATTTCTGTACGAGTCAGTCCAGATGCCTTGTTTGCCAACACTTCGATAATTTGTTTATGCAATGTAGCCTCATTGAATAGTGAACGGAACAAGAAGTTATATTCTCGTGAAAGTGGAGCATTTTGGACAAAGAAAAGATTATCTACATTCTGTGTCAGACTCTTGTCTCGTTCAAGCATCTGAAGGTACAATGGAGTACCACCAAGTATCATATAACATTCTGCAATCTGGTAGCGATTCCAATTTATTCCGCGTGATATAAGGTACTGCTCTGTCTCATATAATGAAAATGGAGCGAGATAGATACTTCGAGTGGTTCTATTATACAATCCACCTTTGTCCGAAAGAACATTCTCTCGCATCCAAGTGGTAGCACTACCACAAACGATAAGTTTCAAGCGATTGTTAGTCGCACCCCAGGAGTTCCAAAAGTATTCAAACGCTTTAATGAAGCGGCTCTTTTGGGTATCCATCCAAGGCAATTCATCGAGAAATACAACAATGGGGCTATCACCATCAATAGACTCAAGATATTCACGCAACTGAGCAAACGCATCAAACCAATCCTTTGCAACTTTCCATTTGCGACCCGAATAATGCTCTAACTGACGAGTGAACTCACCAAGTTGTTCCTTCTTCGTTCCTTGATAAATACCAGTGGAGTAAAAACTAAACGTATCATTGAAATATTGTCTTACCAGATAGGTCTTACCGATACGACGTCTTCCATAAATAGCAATAAGTTCTGGAGACTTTGATTCAATACGCTGACGCAAAATTTCCTGCTCAGCCTTTCTTCCTATGATAATATCACTCATATTCCCTATCATTTAAGTTTATGCAAAGGTAAGCAAAATCTTTCGATTCTTTATCGGTAACTCTATTTTTTTTTGACTTACCGACCAAGAATCGTGCACATCTATAAAATATTATTGCTGTCCGGTAAAAATTATGAAGCGTTTCAAAAACAACATTTCCCCGGACAGCCGATATGCTTGGTGTCTATAGAACCATTTTAGGGGGAAGAACTGTAGGATAAAGCTTAAGATGGGAAATAACAATCATATATGATTTGTCTGTTCTCATCTATCAAAGAGATTTTTACCGGACAGCCGTTAATTTCCTTTCAAGGGGGGCTTGTAAAGCAAGAAAGTCAGTGATTATAGACCCTTGCACATGTTTACCAGACAGCAATATTTCCAGTTGGAGGAATATTTTTTCTTAACTGGAAACCTTGTTTTGGGGGGTATTGGATTTTCCCCGCTTTTGTGTCGTATTTTACGTTTATCGCCTTTAATAATGCTATAAATGATAAGGTAAAAAGATTTGACAAATCAATACCGATGTAATGTTGTCCAATTCTTTTCAGGGTGGAACATCAT
>JAGBGU010000042.1 GCA_017935785.1 Bacteroidaceae bacterium | reverse complement strand
TGTCCGGTAAAATGACTATCTTTGCCCATGGTTATATTTATGTTAGTCCAAAACAAAGATAACCAAAAGGGCTGATACCTCGTGAGAAGTGTCAGCCCTAATTCGTTTTTAACGCTAAAGTTTTACCGGACAGCAATAATTCTGAAATAAACATCGCCCGAAAGTGTCATGCTTTCGGGCGTTTTAAATGATGTCAATTACATATCAAATGATGGGGGAGCGGCTTGGGGTGATGTTCCCCACTGGTGGCAGGGGCGGGGGCCCATTTCCAGTTCAAGTGTGCCGCCGTTTATCAGGTCGTCGTGGTGGAACCAGGTTTTGTCCCAGGGTATTCCGTTCAGACGGGCGGACTGTATGTATTTGTTTTCGCGCGATGCGCCACGGGCCTTTACGGTGAAGACCTTGCCGTTGTCGAGCCGCATACTTGTCTGCTCGAAGAGGGGGCTGCCGATGGAATAGATGGGCAGGCCGGGGGTGACGGGGTAGAATCCCATGGCGGAGAATACGTAGAAGGCAGACATGCCGCCGCCGTCCTCGTCTCCGCAGATGCCCATCAGGTCGTTGCGGAACCAGCTTTCCATGAGCATGCGGATGCGCTTCTGGGTTTTCCAGGGCTGCCCGGCATAATTATATAAATATGGTATATGGAAACTGGGTTCGTTGCCCATGACAAACTGGCCTACGTTGCCGGTGGCATCGGGGTGAACGGCATAGTACTGCCACTTGGAGCGTTGCAAACCTTCAACAAAAAGCCGGTCCAGTTTGTCAACGAAAGGCTGGTTGCCGCCAAAGAGTTCAATCAAATCGGCCACGTTGAACTGGAGTTGCCAGTTGTATGTCCAAGCATTGTTCTCGTCGTAATAGGCGCGTGCTCCTACACCGCCAGAGAAGATGTAGTCGAAGGGCTCTATGAAATTGCCGGCACTGTCCTTGGGATGGAAGAAGTTGGTTTTCTTGTTGAACACATGGCGGTAGTTATAGGCACGGTCGTTGAAGAACTTGTATTGGCTGTCGTTGCCCAAATGGCGGAACAGACGGGCAATGGCCCAATCGTCGTATGAGGCGGCCAGGCTTACGGCCACGGCATTGCGCTGTTCGAAGTTGTTTACATGG
This sequence comes from Bacteroidaceae bacterium, assembly GCA_017935785.1. Taxonomy (GTDB): domain Bacteria; phylum Bacteroidota; class Bacteroidia; order Bacteroidales; family Bacteroidaceae; genus Physcousia. The sequence goes on along the minus strand of JAGBGU010000042.1, from coordinate 104,518 downwards.
GGGTTGGTCTCCTTTTCTCCGGGATGCAGGGCGGGGTACCAGCCGTGCTTGTGATAGAAGTCGTCAATTTCGGTTTTGGGACCGCGGTACCAGGGAATCATAGATTCGTTCAGTACGGTGTGCTTCATGGCCTGGGCTGCCTTTTCCACATCAAAGGGGATATCCTTGCAGAGTGCATCGGCAAACATTACGGCTGCATGGTTGCCGTTCATGCAGTGGGCGTCGCCGAAGACGCAGGGGAAGGTGGGAATCCAGCCGGAGTGCTCGTACATGCGAAGGTAGGACGCCAGTTTCTCTGATTCGGCTTTGGGGTTGAGCAGAATCTGCAGCGGATGCAGGGCCAGATAGTTGTCCCAAATCCAGTCATCTGTCCAGAAAGGAACCCCTTCGTCTGCATGTATCTCTCCGTCGAATCCGCTGTAGTATTTGCCATCCTCCGAGATGTTTATCATGCGCTCGTGTGAACGGTAGAGGGCGGTATAGAATACAACTTTCTCATCCTCGGTTCCGCCCTTTATCTGAATCTTCCCAAGCGCTTGGTTCCATGCCTGTCTAGCACGTTCTATGAGGGGCTTTGTGCGGAAGTCCTTGATTTCCTTTTCCAGATTGCGCTGTGCCTGTTCTACGCCGATATATGATATGCCGTAACGGACACGCACGTTCTTGGTCTTGTCGCCGAAGTGGACGGCGAGGCGCTGTCTGCCGCCGTTTGTGGGAATGGCCTTGATCTCTGTGGGCATACAGTCAAAAACCAGATAGAAATAATGTTTGGTGCCACGGAAGTCTTCGTATCCAGACAGGATGTTGCCGGAATGATTGAGTTCTCCTTTGGCACAGGTGGAAAGTACGACATAGCGTTCTCCGTCCTGTTCGTAAGTCAGGTCAAAGAGCCCGGCACGAGCCGCCGGCACGAATGTCAGCGCCACTCCGTGGTCGTCCAGGTAAACATCGTAGCGATAAGGCGTGGTGGTTTCGTGGTCATAACGGTAATTGCCGGCGGAAGCCACGTTCTCCGGTGAACCGCAGTAGGGCTGCAGCAACAATACGTGTCCTTGGCGGTGGGAGGGTACGTTCAGGGGCAGTCCGTCCATGCGGTCTGTCACAAACTCGTTGTGGGCAGGATTCATGCGCAACATACTGTTTGGCAGATGGGCGGTGGGGAAGGTGGGGACCAACAGATGACTGATGTTTCCGATACGGTTGTTTACATAGTCCACATATTCGCGTGCCGTCGCCAAAGCGGGAAGGCAAAGCAACAGGATAAGGTGTCGTAGTCTCATATTTCGATTGTGTTTGGTTTATTCGCTTCAAAATTAGGGAGAAAAAACGGAATACTCAAATTTCGGGAGTTGAATTCACTTTTCTAACTTTAATTTGAGATGTTGCCCGGTGTAGCTGTCCTTGCAGCGTGCCACTTCCTCGGGTGTGCCGTATGTGGTAAGGTTGCCTCCCTGGTCTCCGCCTTCAGGACCCAGGTCAATGACATGGTCGGCACATTTTATCACATCCATGTTGTGCTCGATGATAACAATCGTATGGCCGCGGGCTATTAGCGCGTCAAAGGCGGCCAAAAGCTTCTTTATATCATAGAGATGCAGGCCGGTGGTGGGCTCGTCAAAGATGAACATGGTGGGCTGCTGTTTGTCCAGGCTGAGGAAGTAAGCCAGCTTTACGCGCTGGTTCTCACCGCCGGACAGCGTACTGCTGCTTTGCCCCAGCTTGATATAACCCAATCCTACGTTTTGCAAGGGCTTCAGCAGATTGACAATCCGTTGCTGCTTGTGTTCCGTGAAAAACTCCACAGCCTGATTTACAGTCATCTGCAGAATGTCGTTCACGTTGCAGCCTTCGTAACGTACATCCAGAATGTCCTTCTTGAAACGCTGCCCGTGGCAACTCTCGCATTCCAAGACCAAATCGGCCATGAACTGCATTTCCACGGTTACGGTGCCTTCTCCCTTGCACTCTTCGCAACGGCCGCCATCAGTGTTAAAACTGAAATAGCCGGCCGAATAGCCCATCTGTTTGGACAGAGGCAGGTTGGCCATGAGCTTGCGGATTTCGTCCCATGCCTTGATGTAGGTTACCGGGTTGGAACGAGTGCTTTTCCCTATCGGGTTCTGGTCTACAAATTCTATGCTCTTTATTTCATTTATGTCTCCTTTCATGGCCGCAAATTCGCCGGGACGGTCTGCCGCCTGGTCTAGTTGGCGCTTCATCCCCAGATACAGGATGTCGCGCACCAGGCTGCTCTTTCCGCTTCCGCTCACTCCGGTTACGCAAGTCATCACATGCAGGGGAATGCTTACATCGATTCCTTTCAGATTGTGCGCTCTTGCGCCTTTAATCTGAACGGATGTGTTCCACGGCCTTCTGCTTGACGGTACGGGGATGCTATCCGTTCCGGTTATGAACTGTACCGTGTGGGAACGGTTTGCCAATGCATGGTCTTTCAGTATATTCATCTCGTTCAGCTCGCCCTGGTAAACCACCTCGCCGCCCAGCCGTCCGGCTTCGGGTCCCATGTCTATAATCCAGTCGGCAGCTTGCATAATCTCCTCGTCATGCTCCACCACCACAACGGTGTTGCCCAGGTCGCGCAGTTGTTTCAGTACGCTTATTAGACGTTGTGTGTCGCGGCTGTGCAGCCCGATACTGGGCTCGTCCAGAATGTAAAGGCTTCCCACCAGACTGCTGCCCAGACTGGTGGCCAGATTGATGCGCTGGCTCTCTCCGCCTGACAGCGAATTGCTGGTGCGGTTCAGCGTGAGATAACCCAGTCCTACGTCAATAAGGAATTGCAGCCTGTTCCGTATTTCGGTAATCAGCCGCCGGGCAATCTTCTGTTCGTGGGCGGAAAGTGCTTCCTCGTCTTGCAACGGCTCCCATTGGATGAGTTCGGAGATGGGAATCTCAACCAAATCAGTGATGCTTTTCCCGGCAATCTTTACGTATTCGGCCTCGGGACGCAAACGTTTGCCATGGCATTTTGGGCAGGTGGTCTTACCCTTGTATCGAGCCAACATTACACGGTTCTGTATTTTGTACTGCCCCTCGCGAAGCATTTCAAAGAAACTGTCGATGCATACTTTTTCGCGCCAGTCGGTAATCCTTGGGTCGCCGTGCCAAAGCAGGTCTTTCTGCTCTTGTGTCAGCTCGTAATAAGGCGTGAAAATGGGGAAGCCGTAGCGTTCGGCACGCAGGATGAACTCGTTCTTCCATTCGCTCATTTTTTCTCCCCTCCAGCAGACCACCGCGCCTTCGTAAACGCTTAGGGAGGAATTGGGGATAACCAGCTGCTCGTCAATGCCCAGAATCTTTCCGAATCCTTCACACTCGGGGCAGGCTCCCATTGGCGAGTTAAAGGCAAACAATCCGTCTGTGGGCTCTTCGAATGTGATGCCGTCAGCCTCGAACCGTATGCTGAACGATTCCTTCTTGCCCTCGGGCAGGTATTCGAGTATGCATTCGCCCTGGCCTTCATAGAAAGCAGTTTCGGCAGAGTCTGTCAGACGGGATACGGTGTCGGCGGAATGGCTCGCCACCATGCGGTCTATGATAATATAGATAGGGCCGTCCCATCCCTCGCTTGCTTCCAGACAGTCTTCTATGCGGAGGACCTCGTTCCGGTATTCAATGCGGGTAAAACCATTCTTGATACACATGTCAAGTTGTTGGGGCAAGGTACGTTCCGAGGGAATATGTAACGGGCACAGCACCATAAAACGTGTGCCTTCGGGATGGGCAAGCATGTTGTCCACCACATCCTGCGGCCCCTGGCGCCTTACCTCGTTGCCGCTTACGGGACTGAAGGTGTGGCCGATGCGTGCAAAGAGCAGACGCAGGTACTCGTAGATTTCTGTGCTGGTACCCACTGTACTGCGCGGATTGCGGCTGCTTACTTTCTGCTCAATGGCGATGGATGGAGGTATGCCCTTGATGAAGTCGCATTCAGGCTTGTGCATACGGCCCAGAAACTGGCGGGCGTACGAGCTAAGGCTTTCCACATAACGCCGCTGTCCTTCGGCGTAAAGGGTGTCAAAGGCCAGACTGCTCTTTCCGCTTCCGCTCAGTCCTGTGATGACAACCAGCTTGTTGCGCGGAATCTCCAGGTCTATGTTCTTGAGGTTATTGGCGCGTGCGCCTTTTATCTGTATGGTACTCATTTGCCTATTTGTGGTCTTTTGTGTGCGGCGTATGCTGTTGTGCCGCCTCTTCTTGATCGGGTTTTGTAATTTCACCGGCTATGTCCGAATCCATCATCTGGCATATCTCGCCAGCGGAAAGACCGCACCCCAGCAGGAACATCAGTTTGGTAATGGCGCATTCCGGCGTACTGTCGTACCCGCTGACGAGACCGGCATCCATGAGCGGAAGGCTGGTTCCATAAAGTCCCATGTGTACCGACCCGGCCTGGCACTGCGTGATGTTTACCAGGACAATCCCTTTGCGGCGGGCTTCTGTCAGTTCTTCTTTGAGCCATGGAATCTGAGGTGCGTTCCCGGCGCCGAATGTCCGCAGTACAACGGCCTTAAGCCCGCTTTGGTGAAGGATGGTGTGTACCACTGCCTGCTGTATGCCGGGAAAAAGGGTCAGTACCATTACGTTTGTATCCACCTCAAAGTGGGGTTTCATGGGCTTCAGAGGGTCGGGCCTGCGGATAAGGGCCTCGTTATACCGTATGTTGATGCCTGCCGTGGCCAGTTCCGGATAATTGAACGAGCGGAAGGCGTTGAACTGTTCTGCATTGATTTTGGTGGTGCGGTTGCCGCGCAGCAGTTTTTCCTTGAAATAGATGCAGACCTCGGGCACCATCGGGCTTCCGTCCGCACGCTGTGCCGAGGCAATCTCTATGGCTGTAATCAGATTTTCCTTGCCGTCTGTCCGCAACATACCCATGGGCAGTTGCGAACCGGTCAGGATAACCGGCTTGCCAAGGTTTTCGAGCATGAAGCTGAGGGCCGAGGCTGTATAGGCCATGGTGTCTGTGCCGTGCAGGATTACAAAGCCGTCAAAGAAATGGTAGTTTGCGTCTATAATCTGCACAAGCGAGGCCCAATGTCCGGGCATCATGTCTGACGAGTCAATGGGGGGCACAAACGTGTGGGTGCTTATCCGGCAGTCAAAACGTTTCAGCTCCGGCACTTGCTCCAGCAGCAGGTCGAAGTTGAAACTTTCCAGGGCGCCCGTTTCCGGATTGCGAACCATCCCTATTGTTCCGCCCGTATAAATGAGCAGTACGCTGGAGTGATGGACTTTGCTGTGTGGCATATTGGCGAATTACGATAATTTTTCGCAAAGTTACAAAAAACCTTCAAGCCTGCATCTTATATACAGGACATTTTTTGTAACTTTGTGTCCGTTATGAGAAAATATGTTAGTATAGTACTGCTTTTTATCGCAGCGTTTATGATGGCTCAGAACCCGAAGAGAGAGTTTCGCGGAGCCTGGATTCAGTGTGTGAACGGACAGTTTCAGGGTATGGGACGGGATGCCATGCAGCAGACCCTTTCCTATCAGCTGGACGAGTTGCAGAAGTCGGGCATCAATGCCATATTCTTTCAGGTTCGTGCCGAGGGCGACGCGCTCTATGCCAGCGAGCTGGAGCCCTGGAGCCGATATCTGACCGGCCAGCAGGGACTGCCCCCCAACCCGTATTGGGATCCCCTGGAATGGATGGTGGAACAGTGCCATGCCCGACAGATGGAATGCCATGCCTGGATAAATCCCTATCGTGCCAAGACCAAGGGCACCGCCGCACTGGCCAAGAACCATGCCTATTTCCGCAGCCCCGGAAGTTTCTTCAATTATGAGGGACTGATGATTTTTGACCCCGGATGTCCCGAAAATCGTGATTTCATCTGTCAGGTGGCGGCCGACATTGTGAGCCGTTACGATGTGGACGGCCTGCACATAGACGATTATTTCTATCCCTATCCCGCAGCCGGGGTGCCTATCCCTGACGATGCATCCTATGCCCAGTACGGCGGAGGAATGGACCGTGCCGACTGGCGCCGTCAGAATGTGAATCTGTTCATGAAGCAGATGCACGAGACGCTGCGCCGCGTGAAGCCCTGGATAAAGTTCGGCGTGGCACCATTCGGAATTTACCGTAACAAGAAGAATGATCCCAACGGAAGCGAGACCAACGGACTGCAGAATTATGACGACCTGTATGCCGATGTGCTCCTTTGGGTGCGCGAGGGTTGGGTGGACTACAATATTCCGCAGATTTATTGGGAGATCGGCAACAAGGCGGCCGATTATGACGAACTGATTCGCTGGTGGAGCGCCAACGCCGGCGAACGACCCCTGTATGTGGGACAGGATGTAACCCGTACCTGCAAACATCCCGACCCCCTGAACCCGCAGGTACACCAGATGGGACGCAAATACGACCTGCAGCGCTCTCTGCCCGGAATCTACGGCAGCTGCCAGTGGTATGCCAAGGCGGTGGTGGACAATGTGGGCAACTACGGACTCACGCTTCGCCAGGTCTACCACAATACACCGGCCCTGCAGCCCCTTATGCCCTGGATTGACAGGAAGGCGCCCAGAAAGCCCCGCAAAGCCAAGGTGGTGTGGACAGAGGACGGCCCCGTACTCTTCTGGACAGCGCCAAAGGCCAAGGGCGTGATGGACGAGGCCCATCAGTATGTAGTGTACCGCTTCCTTAAGGGCGAACCTCAGAATCTGGAAGATTCGCGCAATATCGTGTGCATAACCAGCAATACCTTTTTCCCCCTGACCTACGAGGGAGGCGAGCAGACCTACAGCTATGTGGTGACGGCGCTTGACCGTATGCACAACGAGTCTAAGGGTGCCAAGAAGAAAGTGAAGCTTTGAACTAAGCGTTCTCAAAGTTATTTTTTCTCCGAAACGTAAATGCAGCTAAGGCCTGTAGCCGTTTCGGGGATTTTTTTATGTCTGCGAAATGTCCGTAGGGGGGGACAATCGTTATTCCACCACTACATTTGCGAAGCCTAAGTTGCGGAAGACGGCGGCCATTCTGGCCTTCCCGTTCTCGCGGGCAGCCTGCAGGTTCTCTTCCGAGAGGCAACGGAGCATCATCTGCCTGCGGGCCTTGTGGTACATCTGCTCGCGTGACTGTGCGTCCCATGTGCCGGTCTCGTGGAAAGTGCGTGTGCGGGCCTCGTCGATAAACTGCGGATTGAGCAGCGTTACCGGCGGGAGCGTAACCACCACGGTGTCTCCCCTCATGCCCACCCAATCCTGCTCTGCCCGGCTCAGGTCTATGCCCAGGCTGAGCGTGCCGCGATAGATGCGTACCAGATATTGGTCGGGGAGCAGAAGGCGGTGGCGGACGGTGTCCACAATCTCTTCGTCTTCAATGCTCAGGAACTCCCATTTCCCGATGCGTTCTATGCTGCGCAGTTGCATGGGGGTGGGTACGAGGCCTTTGCTGCCGCCAATCCTGAAGGAAAACAGGGGCGGGAGAGGAGAGCCTTGCCTGCATTGGCGTATCAGGACAAATCCCCACACCAGCAGGGCTATGCAGGCCAGCATGAAGAGCGTCTGCAGTAAGGAACGTATCTTTTGCATCGTGTCTTATTCTTTTGTCAGGCGGATAACCGAGCCTTCGTTGTCATACAATAATTCCAAGGGCATTTCCTTCAGGTCGTCTCTGAACGTTACGCTTATGTTCTCCCTTTTGTATCCCAATTGGGTAAGCAGGGGGATGAGCAGGGCTGCCGCATTCTCCCTTGCCGTGTCCAGTATGCCGGTCTCCGGCGCCTTTTCCAGTATGCTCTGCACCCCTTGGCGGGTAAAGAGCGTCATTTCCTCATCGGTATATTCGTGCCGTGTAATGTCGGTGTATTGTCTGATGCCTTGGTGGTCCACCCGTGAGGAAGACACTACAATGCGCGGATTGGGGAGGATGATGCGGACCGACTCGCCGCTGCGCTCCACCTGTTCGGGGCCGAAACGGGAAAAGTCGATGTACACTCTCAGCGTCACGTCTATGGGGATGGCAATCTTGCGGTTGCCCAGAGGAAGCTTCTGTTTGAACTCGTACCCCAGCACCGAGGCCTCCCATTGCAGCAGGTCCTCGTGCGTCACCACCTTGTGTACCTTGCATTCGGCGGTGTACAGCCTGCTTTGCCTGCTGATGCGCAGCACCAGGTCGGTGCTGTCTGCATTGTCTGTGTTGTCGCTGTCCTGCCTGTTGGCCGGGAGATTCGCGCAGGCACATGCCAAAAAGGACAGGGCAAGCCATAAAAAACGTAGTTTCATGGCACAAAAATAAAGAAAAAAAACGGATTGTGGATAAATAATTGTACCTTTGTCATAGTTATTCAATGTTAAATATACTCAAATGAACAGAAAAAACCTTTTATCCGTGCGGCTGAAGAGCTGTTTCCTCGCCTTGGTTATGGCAATGTCGGCCATGGTTTCCGCACAGGAAAAAAACTATACCCTTCAGGACATAAACATACGCGACCCCTACATACTTCCGGTGCAGAAGGAAGGCACGTATTATATGTATGCCTCGTCCTCTGTCAGGGAGAACGGGCAGAGTTACGGCGGAATGATAGCCTATAAGAGCCGCGACCTGAAGACTTGGCACGGCCCCATCCGGGTGTTCGACGTGCCGCGAGATAATCATCTCACCGGTACGGTTTGGGCGCCCGAGGTGCACAAGTACAAGGGCAAGTACTACCTCTTTGCCACGCTCAATACGGACATCATCTGGAAAAAGGCACCCCAGGGCGCCACGCCCTACAGGCACCGCTGTACGCAGATTTTCTGGTCCAAGAAGCCCGAAGGCCCCTTCATGCCCTTCAAGGAAAAACTGCCCGCCACACCGCTGGACCAGATGGCGCTGGACGGCACATTGTGGGTGGAGGACGGCGTGCCCTATATGGTGTACTGCCATGAATGGGTGCAGGCGGTAGACGGCGGAATGAATCTGGTACGTCTCAAGAAAGACCTTTCCGGCGCAGACGGACAGCCCGTGCGCCTGTTCAACGCCTCTTCGGCCGAATGGTCTACCGGCGACGGCCCCGAGGACAGCAAACATTACGTTACGGACGGATGCTTCCTTTACCGCAGCAAGACGGGCAAACTGCTCATGGTATGGTCCAGCTTCAAGGAGGGAGTCTATGCCGTGGGCATCGCCGAATCGGCCACCGGAAGGATTACCGGCCCCTGGATTCAGCAGAAGGACCCCCTCTTTGTAAACGGCGGGCACAGCATGATATTCAGAGATTTTGAAGGGCGCCTCTGTCTGGTGCTCCATTCTCCCAACAGCCCCGGTGGGAAGGAGCGCGCCAAAATCCTTGAACTGGAAGACCTTGGCAATACCCTCCGCGTAAAGAGTGAGATAAAAGGATAAGAAACAACTATACTAAAAACACACAATAGCAATGTCAGTCAAACACGTTCTAACAGCACTCGCAGCGGCAGTCGTGATGGTGTCCTGCGGAAAGAAACAGGAACCCCAGGTGCAGACCGAACCGGTGAAAGAGGAAAAGGCCGGCCCCACGACAAACCGTCTGCCCGAATATCATTTTACGGATACTGTCAGGGTGGGACAGCGCACTTATGCCTATACCCTCCACCGCGAGGCGTCGGATTCGCTGGGCAGTGTGCGCGACGAATTCGGCGACTATTACGTGAACAACTTCTATACGCTCAACATCAAACGGGACGGCTCGCAGTTTTACAGCAAGCGCTTTACCAAGCAGACACTGGCCGGCCGCCTGTCTTCCGACTTTATGAAGAACGGTATCCTGGACGGCTTCCGCTTCAACCGTGTGGACAATGGCAAACTGGTCTTCAGCCTTTGTGTCAGCTATCCCGACAGCGACCTGTCCGCACCCTTCCTGCTGACCATCGGTCCCGACGGCAGTTCCACAATCGTGGAGGACGAATTCATGGATGTGGATCCCGATTCGGGCGAAGGCGACGAGGGAGTCTGATGAGTTGTGGGGGACGGTTGCAGCAGCGTTCCCGTCTCCGTCTGAATATTGAGGAGCCTCTCTGCAATGGTGTGGAGAGGCTCTTGCTGTAAATGAATTATGGCCGGACGGGAGATGTACCTTAACATTCCTATATATTAGTAAACGCAAAAATGCAAAAATGCAAAGGCCTGGTTTGTAATGCGCAGATGGTTAGGGAAATACGGTTTTTGAACCTTTGCGCAAACTTTGCATTTCTTTTGCAAAAAGGGCGGTTACTTGGTTTTTACTTTGGCCGTTGGCTATTAGCTTTTGGCCTGTTCTCTTCTCGTCATGCCGGCCACACTCATTGTTGGTCATGCTGAATTTAGTTCAGCATCTCACCGCGAGTCTTTCTTGTCCTTCTCTGCGGACAGATCCTGAAACTTGCGGTTGAACGAATGCAGAGCCAAACTCGCTTGAGCTATGCCGAGCGGGAGCAAATTGAACAATGTTAAACAAGTTATTCGCCTTCGCTCATCGAAAACATCTTCTTTTAGATTAAGGTATGGTTAGGATGACATGAGGCCTGGACTCAGGATGGCGGTGGTGTGTGTAAGGCCTTTAGCCAGTTGTTGGTTTCCTTTTTCCGACAGAAGAACAAAAAGAACATTTTTGAGTTTGGCCGACACTCTTATGAACTTAATGTACTTATGTCTGGTCTCTTTTTTACTTTGGCTTTTGGCTGTTAGCTTTTGGCTCTTGGTTTTTCTATACGTCATGCTGAAATTTGCGGCTAAGCGAGAGCAGAGCCAAGCTTGCTTGAGCTATGCCGAGCGTGAGCAAATTGAACAAAGTTAACTTTTGTTTCAGCATCTGTCCGCGGAGAAGGATGACGTTGGCGGGGTGTTTGCTGCTTTGCCAATGGCCAATGGCTAACAGCTAATGGTTTTTGTTTTGTTGTCCGGAATAACGCTGCAAAGGTACGGCTTTATTTTGTAATAACAAAATAAAAAATGGATTATTTTAGCTTATTTTGTAAAATTTTATTGGAACGTCCTAATTTGTCAGAGAATACCCTATATTTTTGCGTGGCGAGAGAAAATTTTCTACCACGCCATGCCGTAAATTTTCCCATGCCATGCGCCTGGAGGGGTGTAAAAGAAATTTGGGATTCCTCTTGCTAAACTCCTCTTTTGCATTCTGGTGTTTCCGCCATCGAAGTGCTGCGTCGCTCGGCATAGCCCCCAAGCCAGTTTTGGTACTCTTCACTCTTTCTTTGCATTTTTGCATTTTTGCATTGTGCAAAATGTATGGGGGTGTCCCTATATATAATATATTAAGTTATTAAATATATTTAATAATTAAATAAGGTATACCCCTCCACCCTCTCTTTTTTGCGCTTGCAATTTTGCAAATTTGCAAAAATGCAAAGAGCCTAATCTGCCCCTCCCCATTTTTCAGCCTCCCTTTATAGCTCCGCCTCGTTATCCATGTCCCAATATCCCAAACCGCCTTTTGGGATGTCCCATTTTGCCATTTGGGGTATCCCAAACCAACAAATGGGGTAAATTTTCGGCACGTTTATGCCCCAACACAAGCACCGTTTTATCCCCTCTTGCCGTTGAATTTTCCCTTTTTGGGGACAAAAATAGCCTACAAAACGCATGTTTATTATTCGTTATCGGTGTTGGGAACCACACATTAATCTCACTTTCTTCGTAAAAAAGCCATGGTTGCCTTACCTAAAATACCCTCATTTTGCCCTTTTTTGCATGTTTTGCAAAGGAAATGCAAAAACGCAAATGTTATATCGTGCGCTATATCAGCAGAATACAATATATCTTTTGCATTTTTGCATTTTTGCGTTCTGTATTTTAATAAGACTTTATGAAACGGTCTGTGCTGAAGGTCCATTCTCCGTTCTTCAGACGGGCTTCCACGTAGAAACCGGGAAGGGTTTGGTTGTCCAGCGTCCAGAACCGCGGGAAATAGTTTGCCGGCAAGGAACGGATGATATGCCGCAGCGATTCCAGTTCGGCACCGGCATTCTTTTCGCCAGAAAGAAGCTCAACGTCTGATCTCAGACCCTGGCTCTGATAGATGAGCAGGTCAAACTTCTTCTCTCCGGGGAGGATGTCTTTCGCTTCTGCCTTATATCTTTCCGTGATTTCGCGGCTGAAAGTTCGCATGAGAGCTTGGAGATAGGCTGTTGAGGTTTCACATATTGTCATGGTGTTTTTGTCCAACAGGCTCCTGTGGCTGAAACAGCGGGACAGAAGACGGCCGTGCATGAATTTGCCCTTGTCGAGTGGAAAATCAACAAAGTAAAGAGCCGTTATATAGCCGAACATATTCAATGGGTCAGAGAGTCCATAGAACGTGCCGCTGAGCGCAGGCGCATGATAGGCGAGTCTGTTCTTTTTACGATAATTGTCCTTCATGCTTTGGGGAATCTCGTCGCGCGCCATGCCGGCAATGCTGTCCAGATAGATATACTTGTGGTGCTGTGCCCAAGTTCTTCGTCTCTTGCTTTTTGGCATTTTAACTCCATTGTATTTCCTTCCAATACGTTTTTCTTCAATCACTATTGACCAGAAGTGTCTTCTGTCTGGATATTCTTTTGTGCGCAGATTCAGCAAGTCAATGCTCCTTGTGCGGGATTTGTCTGTTCTTGGATTGGAGTACCCTTCTTTGGGATTGTATATGCAGTTCACTACTTCGTCCGCCGAGTCAACGGGTACGGTCTCGCCTTTCATGTACAGGCGGTAACGCTCTTTCATCATTTCAACGCTGACATTGCCTTGGGCAGCAATGCCCTGTGCCAGGAACAATGTGCCTACTGTAAGTAGCACGCTCAGAATGGATTTTGGTTTACACATAATGAAAAGTTTTTTGTTAATATTATAATGTCATGTAGTCCTTGACCAACCAACCGCATTTGTTTACGGTTACATGATAGTATCGGCCTGTCATGAGACGGAAATCGGCAGTGTAAAACGGATTATAGGCGTTGTGCCTAAGGTTTTCCACAAATGTCTTCATTTTCATGAATGCCTTTTCCGTCTCTTTGTCCGGCTGTTCCGGAAGCAGGAGCTTTAGGGTATATTCCTTTTCCAGATTTGACGATTCCGGAGTTTGATAGAGCAGAACGGAGAAACTGCGCTCAGGCGTAGTCTCTGTTGTGAAGTCGCTGTAGAAGGTAAGACACTTGCCCAACAGCGCCGCGCCGCTACGCACTTTGCTCTGCCAGTCACCGTCCAATGTGTTGCTGAACGATGCGTATGAGAAGAAGTCGGCATGGCAACGTACTGTGCTGCTCCCTCCCACCATGCGCGACGAAGAATTGTAGCTCACCACCGAGATGCGGGGCGAAACTATGAAGCCCATATAGTGTTGCGGAAATCGTAGCGCCACGAAATCGCCCTCTTGCCAGTCTTTCGATTTGGCAAGTTTCTCTTTTACCTTTTTTAAGAGTCTGGGCTGAGGATTGCCGTTTTTGTCGTGGAGTTCCATCAGAGTGAACCGATTAGTGCCCCAGCTCCAGACACCACGCATGCCCTGAAGTTGTTCGTCGGCATGGCATCTGAGCGGTGAGGAGAGCAAAAGGTTGCTTCCGCGTATGATGTTATAAATGACAGAGTCTGCACAGGCATAAGGTGATTTCTTGAACTGGGTGTCCTTGTACTTATAGAAAGCGGCTGTCATTTCTTCCACAGACACGGTGTCATTGAAGAAATAGGAACGTACCTGGTTTCCGCCTGTGTTCTGTTCGTATTTCATCCAACACTTGCCCAAATTGTCATTGGGGAATCTTCGTTCATCGTTTTCCGCTAATGCCGGCAATGAACCGCACATGGCTGCCAATGCGAGTGATAAAACCAAATTCTTCATAATACATTTGTTTAAAGGTTATATACGGAACTGTTTCCGCCTGCAAAATTACGGATAAGTACCATTGCAGAGAAGAAATGTTTTTCACATTATTTCACAAAGTAAAATGTGCATTGGTTTTCAACCGTTTATGTCGATGAAACAGATTTTTCACAAAATTTCACAAAAAACGGTTTTCCCTTGCTCTTGTGAAGTTATGTGAAAAGAATATGCCGGATTTTCAGAGGCTCTTTATCCTGATGTCAAAATCCTTGGCTCCGCCTTCCTCACCGAACAGCTTTGACAGCATGCGGCTGCGCATGTTGCTGATGTTGCTTGCGGAAATGCGGGTCAGATAGATGATGTCGTTTATGCGCAGTCCAAGTTTGGTCAGCACGCAGATCTGGTATTCGCTGACGGACACCTTAGGGTTAGTCTTTATGTTGCACAATGCCGGAAAATATCTTTCTGCCGTGCTGTACAGGTCGGTCCATTCGCTTTTGGAAAGGTATTCTTTTCTTGCCTTCAGCTTTCGGTAAACGACAGTTAGTGCAGGCTCTTCTGTCAGACGGTTCATCAGGTTGGCGGTTACCTGGTTCATCATTTCTGTCTCGTAATGCGCAATCTTCTCGTTCAGCTGTTGTATGGTTTCGGCCTGCTTGTGATAGCTGTTAAGGTCTATTGCCTGTTGGTTCAGTTGGTCGTTTAGCGAGGTTATGACGGATATTTTCTCTTCTATCAGTCCGTTCAGCTCGTCCAATTTTCTGTTGTTGTCGCAAATCTGTGCGTTCAGCCTGGAGTTTTCGCGTCTTGCGACAACCAGCTGGCGCTTGTTCCTCTTTTCCCGTCTGCGCAGCAACAACACAAGACCGGACATGACTGCCGCAAAAAGCAGGGTGAAAGCAATGTATCTGTAAAGTCTCAACTGTACGTTCTTTGATTCCAACTCCTTTCTGTGCGCGGCTTCCTGATGCCGCATGTAGTTGTACATGGTCTGCGCGTTCTGCAACTTTTGTGCAGCCTGTATGTTGAACAGCGTGTCGCCGGCGAGTTTAAGCTTGTTGAAATAATAGTTGGCGGAGTCGGGTTTGCCGGTTTCCAGATAATATGTCCCCTTGATGTGGAAAAAGGATTCCCATCCGCTCTTGGCCTCGCCCTTAATCCGTGAATAGCCCGAGATGGCTTCGTATTCGTCAATGGCGGCCTTGGCCTTGTCCAGTTCGCCTTGCTGTATGTACCATTTGATGCAAAGCCCCTTTACCCTTGCTGCCTTCTTGGGATAGCCTAAGGCCTTGAAGCGTTCGGAGGCCTTTTCCCTCAGCTCCAGGGCTTCGCTGATCTGCCCCAGGTCAATGAGGACGTTAGACTTGTTGCCCCAGATGGTTATCACGCTGATGGTGTCGTTGGCTTTTCTCGCGTAGTTTTCAGCAAGTTCGTAGGCGCGGATGGCGCTGTCCGGCATGGCGTGGTTGTCGTAGATGCGTGCAATCTGACCGTAGATGTCGCCCATCTGCGCATAATTGCAGTCAAGGGATGATGTGTCCGCTGCGTCCACGGCCTCATTAAAGCAGCGCAGCGATGCCGGCTCGTCGCCCATCTCAAGGTAGGAGAATCCCTTCAGATAGTGCGCCGTCATGCGTTCGTTAGGCGTGCCGTGCGCGTTGTAGTACGAGACCAGCAGATTGGAGATACTGTCCGATGTAAAGCCGATGCCTGCATGGCGTTGTGCATGTGTGCGCAGCAGAAGATGGCGCATGCGCTGCGCCTGGGGCATCTGTGCGGCTTCTTCGCTCATGGCGTCCAGCATGCGGTAGGCGGAATCGGGTTCCGCAGTCATTAGGCTGTCCGCCACGACCAGTCTGCGTTCGAACTCGCCGTGTTCCGTACAGGCCCATAAAGCCGCGCACAAAAAGGGAAATAAGTATCTGATGTGCATGTTTTTCTTGGATTATTACCGCAAAAGTCCGCCATTTATGATTTCCAGCGCTTGGGCGAAGCCGCCTTCGCGGGGCAGTACGATGTCGGCTCCGGCATCGAGGAGGACTTTGGGCGACAGGGGGCCGGTGTTGACGGCTATGGTGTAGATACCGGCTGCGTGGGCGGCCTCAACGCCCAGCGGGGCGTTTTCGATGACCACGGCCTCGGAGGCGCTGACGCCTGCCTTTGCCAGCCCCATCAGGTAGGGCTCGGGATGGGGCTTGCCGTGCTTGACGTCGAAGGCTGTAACCATGCGTTCGGGGGAGAAGATTCCGGGGAAGTCCTGGGCCAGACGGGTGAGCAGGGAATGTTGCGCACTGCCCGTTACCAGTACGATGGTAAGCTCCAGCTCCTTAAGGCTTTGCAGCAGCCGGGCGGCTCCGGGCATGGGCTGCGCCTGGGAACAGGCGTTGAACACTCGGCTCTTGGCGGCGTAGATCTGTTCCATCTCCTCGGTGGTGGCATCGCGCCCCCAATGGCGCTGGGCAAGGATGTTGATGGTGCCGCTTCCGGTGCGCCCCTCGTGCAGATAGGCTTCGTGGGGACTCATGTTCAGACCGAATTCTGTTACTGCCGTACTCCATGCCTTGGCGTGGTTGGGCATACTGTCATAGAGCACGCCGTCCATATCGAATAGTACTGCTTTTATGGGCATAGCCGTGTATACATTATAATATATATAATATGGGGGAAAAGAAAAGGATTAGGCATCCTTCTTGCCGGTGCCTAATCCTCTGTATGAAGGCGGTATGCCTTAGAGTCTGTTCTTGATGGCCTCGGTCTCCTTTTCGTAACCGGGCTTGCCCAGCAGGGCGAACATGTTCTTCTTGTAAGCCTCTACACCGGGTTGGTTGAAGGGGTTCACCTCGAGCAGCAGGCCGCTGATACCGCAGGCCTTCTCAAAGAAGTAGATGAGCTGGCCCAGGTTGTACTCGTCCAGACGGTCTACCACTACGCGCATGTTGGGTACGCCGCCGTCTACGTGGGCCAGCTGGGTTCCCAGTTCGGCCATCTTGTTCACCTCGTCCACGCGTTTTCCGGCCAGGAAGTTCAGTCCGTCCAGGTTTTCCTCGTCGTGGGGGAAGAGCAGTGTGTGCTCGGGGGTGTCTACGCTGATTACGGTTTCAAAGATGCTGCGCTCGCCCTCCTGGATCCACTGTCCCATGGAGTGGAGGTCTGTGCTGAAGTCTACGGCTGCGGGGAAGATGCCCTTCAGGTCCTTTCCTTCGCTTTCGCCGTAGAGCTGCTTCCACCATTCGTTCATGAAGTGGAGCTTGGGCTGGAAGTTTACCAGAATCTCAATCTTCTTGCCCTGTGCATAGAGGATGTTGCGCACGGCGGCGTAAACGGCGCTGGGGTTTTCCTCGAAGGGGACGGTGGGGGCTGTGGCTGCCTCCATGTCGGCTGCGCCCTGAACCAGCTTGTCAATGTCGAATCCGGCCACGGCGATGGGGAGCAGTCCCACGGGAGTGAGTACGCTGAAGCGTCCGCCCACGTTGTCGGGGATGATGAAGCTGGTGTAGCCTTCCTTATCGGCTGTGGTGCGGGCTGCGCCCTTCTTGGCGTCGGTCACGGCCACGATTACCTTGCGTGCCATTTCCTTGCCTCGCTGCTCCTCGCACTGCTTCTTGAGCAGGCGGAAAGCCAGGGCGGTCTCAGTGGTGGTGCCGCTCTTGCTGATGTTGATAACGCCGAAGTTGCGTCCTTTCAGGTATTGTGTCAGCTCATACAGATAGTCCTCGCCAATGTTGTTTCCGGCAAAGAGGATGTCGGGGTTCTCGCCCTTGTTGGTGAGCCATGCAAAGCTGTTTCCCAACGCCTCGATAACGGCGCGTGCACCCAGGTACGAGCCTCCGATACCGGCCACAACCACGGTGTCGCAGTTGCTGCGCAGCACCTCGGCGCAAGCCTTGATCTCACTCAGGAAAGCGGAGGTGATGCTGCTGGGCAGATGGAGCCATCCGAGGAAATCGTTTCCGGGGCAGGTTCCGTTCTCCAATGCTTCCTGTGCGGCAGCCACTTTCTCCTTCAGTGTGGCGGCCTGTGCGGCGTTCTCCAACGCCTTGGTAATGTCTAACTTGA
This sequence comes from Bacteroidaceae bacterium, assembly GCA_017935785.1. Classification (GTDB taxonomy): domain Bacteria; phylum Bacteroidota; class Bacteroidia; order Bacteroidales; family Bacteroidaceae; genus Physcousia. The sequence goes on along the minus strand of JAGBGU010000042.1, from coordinate 86,684 downwards.
TCATTTTCTTTGTCTATATGTTTCTTGTTATGATATATGCTTCAAAAAATGCCCGGAAATCGGCCTGTTCTTGTATGTGTCGTTTTCCGGGTATCTGTCTTATCTGAAAGCCTCGCTCAGGAGCTTTATCTCGATGTTGGGCGAGATGCGCTCGTACAGGATGTTGTAGACGGCGTCCAGTATTGGCATGTTAACGTGCATGTGCTTGTTGATGTCCTTCATACACTTGGTGCCGAAATAGCCTTCGGCAATCATCTCCATTTCCAGCTGGGCGCTCTTTACGCTGTATCCTTGGCCAATCATGTTGCCGAAAACGCGGTTGCGGCTGAAGTTGCTGTAGCCGGTAACCAGCAGGTCGCCGGCATAGACGGAATCTATGATGTTGCGCTCTATGGGGTAGACCGTGTGCAGGAAGCGGTCCATTTCCTGTGCCGCGTTGCTCATGAGCACGGCCTGGAAGTTGTCGCCGTACTTCAGCCCGTGGCAGATTCCGGCCGCAATGGCATAGACGTTCTTCAGTACGCTGGCGTATTCAATGCCCACGACATCAGGGCAGGTCTTGGTCATCACATAGTTGCTCGCCATCATGGACGCAAACTCGCGGGCCTTCTCCTCGTCAGTGCAGCCCACGGTAAGGTAGGTGAGTCGGCCCAGGGCCACTTCCTCGGCATGACTGGGACCGCCCAGGACGGCCAGATTGTCCTCGGGCACGTTGTAGGCCTGGTGGAAGTATTCGCTGCAGATGAGGTTCTCGTCGGGCACGATGCCCTTGATGGCCGTTACGATGAACTTGTCGCGCAAACGCACCTTCAGCTTCTTGAGATGCCCTTTGAGGTAGGGTGAGGGGGTAACGAACACCAGCGTGTCGCAAGCCTCCACGATGCGGTTGATGTCGCTGTCGAAATGGATGCGGTTCACGTCGAAATGCACGCTGGTCAGGTAGGCCGGGTTGTGTCCCAGACGGCGGAAGTCTTCAATGCGGTCGTCGCGCCGCAAATACCACCAGATCTCCTCGTTCTTTTCCAGGAGCATCTTGGCGATTGCCGTGGCCCAGCTTCCGCCACCCATTACCGCAATTTTACCTATCATGTCTCTCTCGCCTGTTGTTCGGTTGCCGGCTTATGCCTCTTCCTGTACGGTCCATTGGGCAATGGTGTCCTGCGAAGGCTTTTCCACGTCCAACTTGTACTTCTTGATAATTTCAATAATCTGCTGCTGAATCTTGGCCGGCGCCACACCCTTGAGGGTTGATACCAGATTGTAGCCAGCCTTTCTCAGAATGGGGATGATTTCAGAGGGCACGCCCAGCGCCAGGAACAGCTCGTCCTTGTCGCGCGGAGCCTTTACCTCGGGCTTCATCTGGGGGAAGAAAATCACTTCGCCGATGGCTACCTGGCCGGTCATGAGCATGGCCAGACGGTCAATGCCGATGCCGATTCCGCTGGTGGGAGGCATGCCGTACTGCAAGGCGCGCAGGAAGTCCTGATCAATGATCATGGCCTCGTCGTCGCCCTTATCGGCCAGCTTCATCTGCTCTACGAAGCGCTCTTCCTGGTCAATGGGGTCGTTCAACTCACTGTAGGCGTTGGCCAGTTCCTTTCCGTTCACCATCAGCTCGAAACGCTCGGTCAGTCCGGGCTTGCTGCGGTGCATCTTGGTAAGGGGGCTCATTTCTACGGGATAGTCTGTTATGAAGGTGGGCTGTATGAAGTTGCCTTCACAGGTCTCGCCGAAGATTTCGTCAATCAGCTTGCCCTTGCCCATGGTGTCATCCACCTCAATGCCGAGCAATTTGGCCACCTCGCGGATTTCCTCTTCCGTCTTTCCGTTCAGGTCGTGTCCGGTCTGTTCCTTGATGGCATCCAGGATGGGCAGACGGCGGTAGGGGGCCTTGAAGGAGATGGTCTTTCCGTCAATCTGTGTCTCTGTTGTTCCGTTCACGGCTATACAGATTTTCTCCAGCATCTTTTCGGTGAACTCCATCATCCAGTTGTAGTCCTTGTACTGCACATACAGCTCCATGCAGGTGAACTCGGGATTGTGCGTGCGGTCCATACCCTCGTTGCGGAAGTTCTTTCCAATCTCGTACACACCCTCAAATCCGCCTACAATCAGACGCTTCAGGTAAAGCTCGGTGGCGATGCGCATATACATGTCTGTGCTGAGCGCGTTGAAATGGGTGATGAACGGGCGTGCTGTGGCTCCTCCGGGAATGCTCTGCAGGGTGGGAGTCTCCACTTCAGTGTAACCCGCTTCGTCCAGAATGTTGCGCATGGTACGCAGGATGACGGAGCGCTTCAGGAACGTATCCTTTACGCCGGGGTTCACGATAAGGTCCACATAGCGCTGGCGATATCTCAGTTCGGGGTCGTCAAAGGAGTCGTATACCTGTCCGTCCTTTTCCTTTACCACGGGCAGTGGCTTCAGACTCTTGGCCAGCACGGTCATTTCCATGGCATGGATGGTGATCTCTCCGGTTTTGGTGCGGAACACATAACCCTTGATGCCGATGAAGTCGCCCAGGTCGAGGCATTTCTTGAACACTACATTGTAAAGTGTGGTGTCTTCGGGGTTGGGGCAGAGGGCGTCGCGGGTGATGTATATCTGAATGCGGCCCTTGCTGTCCAGCAGTTCCACAAATGCAGCCTTGCCCTGCACACGCTTGCTCATGATACGTCCGGCGACGCACACCATTCTGCTGTTTTCGGGAGTGGCGGGCGTGGGAACATCCTCGCCCTCCTCATTCTTGATGGTGGGCAGGTCCACAAAGTTCTCTTTGATTTCTGTGCTGAAAGCGTCGGTGGGATATGCTGCTGCGGGGTAGGGGTCAATGCCCAAGTCGCGTAACTGCTGCAAATTGTTGCGGCGAACTATTTCCTGTTCGCTCAGTTCCAGTATGTTCATAATGTAAAAAAATGTTATCTTACTTTATATATAATGTAAAATTATGCTGCAAAGGTACGCATTTCCTATGAGTTATTCAAAAAAAGAGTTAAAGATTTGCGTATTCTTGGGCTTTATTGCTAACTTTGCATCACTGACTCAGACGATTTGTGAATATGGAAGAAGTAATGGAGGATGCCCAGCTGGGCGTTGTCAGGATTAAGCGTAACAGCAGGGCCAGGCAGATGTTGTTCAGGCCGTGCGACGGGGGACTGGTGGTAACCGTTCCTGCGTATTCCACGCAAAACCAGTTAATGGCTGCGATAAAAGAAATGCGCGAACGCCTGCTGAACCTGAGACAGCGCCACGCCGAGGCCAAAAGGACGATTACACCGGATTTCCGTATAGACAACGAATTCTTTACATACTATGCGCAGATTGACGATCGGGAAAGCCCTATTGTGCGGCATACGCAGAACGGTGCGGTATGCCTCTATCCCGCATCCTTTTCCTTTGAAGATGAGGATTTCCGGAAATGGCTCCTTGACCAGATTACCGAGGGAATCCGGCGCGTGGCTGCCCGCGAGTTCCCACCCCGTCTGCGTGCATTGGCCGAGGAACGCGGGCTTAAGTATACGCAGGTGCGCATCAGCAAGGCCAAAGGACGCTGGGGAAGTTGCAGCGCCCAGAAGCACATCAGCCTAAGCCTTTATCTGTTACTGCTGCCCCGTCATCTGCAGGACCATATCATGCACCACGAACTGACGCATCTGGTGGAAATGAATCATGGCCCCCGCTTTCATGCGCTGATGGATAAGGCCGTAAACGGGCGCGAGCAGGAGAACGAAAGGGAAATCCGTAACTGCGTCATAGAATTTTGCAAGTTCTAAGAACCAATAAAAATAATAATAGAGTATATGTTAGAAGCGAACAGAAACGAAATACATGAAGTTTATACCCTATGCCGGATTTTGGGCCAGGGTTTTGTGGCAATGGGCCAGGCCGACGGCGGAACCGGAATGAACGTGCCGGTGGCACTGGTGGAAAGACAGGATTACGACGGGAAACGCCGCTTTCTGATTGAAGGCGACAACGTTTTGGCGGAAGGCAGGGGATACTTCCCCAGGCAGGATTTTGTGGCTGCCGCCGACTATCTGCTGGACTGTCTGCTGCTATCCAAGGAAGAGACGGATATATCGCGCATTCAGCCTTTCTTTGATGCCGTGGGTATTGGCGACCTTTGTGCCACAACCCAGGACCGTACCCATCTGCACATAGCTCTCTGGCATGCGGACGCACCGCTCCTGGGCATAAGGATACAGGGCCGTTTGTGCGGATATACTCCTTTGCTGTCTGGCGGAAGAACTGCCAATCTGAAATGGGAACAGACCGGTGTCCGCTTCTCACATCCCGCTGTGCATAAGATAAATGCAACGGATAACCCGGACAGTGTGGCCGAAGTCGTCCGCCGCATTCTGTATATCGAGAGCATGGGCGGTGTCTTCAAGTATGCCGATGTGTGCGACCGCATTTTCCGAAGCAATCTGCTCATGATTGACACCAATCTGCCCCGAATCCTGGCCGCGATGGTCAGGGCGCTGCATCTGGACAACATGAACCGTATGCCGGACCTGATTGCCATGCTTGAAGAGAAAAATCCGTTGAAGATGAAGTCTGAACTTGTATCCAAACATGGGTTCTACGGGCATAAGGTGCGCCAGTTCCTCCTGGCGGCGGCCTGGGGAATGCGCCCGGCCAAGACGTATGACGGCACTCCTTCTGCCATCTCAGGGTATGTGATGGTGGACGGACAGGGCGGGCTGCTGCTCTTTACCCGTGCCGAAGAACAGACATTTGCCGACTATCTGGTAGCGCACACAAAACTGGAAACCGGTTCGCCCGATGCGGACAAATACGGTCTTCTTGAACGCGAAAACGGCGCATACTTCCTGAAACTGAATCTGCGCGTAGGCTTCTCCAAACGTTAGCGACAGCACGCAATGAACAGGTCTCTTTTTTTGTCCTTCCTTTTCCTGCTTTATGGAGTAAGGGAAGCTCATAGCCAGCGGTTTACGGTTATGAGCTGGAACGTGGAGAACTTGTTCGACTGCCGTGACGACAGTCTGAAGGACGACGGGGAGTTCCTTCCGGAGTCTGAACGCAGATGGACCCTCGGCCGCTATTGGCGCAAGCAGGACCAGTTGGCACGCACCATAGCGGCCGTGGAACCGCAGAACGGATGGCCCTTGCTGGTGGGGCTTATGGAGGTGGAGAACGATTCCGTTGTGTTTGACTTGGCCCGGCGTAGCCCCTTGCGAAGGGCAGGCTACGATTTTCTGGTAACCCAAAGCCCTGATGTGCGCGGCATAGACGTGGCCCTGCTTTACCAGCCCTCTTGCTTCCGCCTTATCAGTCATAGCAGCGTGCGGGTACCTTCTGTACAAAATGGGTTCCGTCCCACCCGCGATATTCTGCACGCCACCGGCACTTTGCCCTCGGGCGATACGCTTCACGTCCTGGCCGTACACCTTCCCAGCCGTGCCGGCAATTCCAGACAAAGCTCCAAGCATCGCGAACTGGCCATGTCTGCTATCTGTACTCTGCTGGACAGCCTGCAAGGAAAGAAGACCGTCTTGATGGGCGATTTCAATGCCGAACCCTCTGACCCCCTTTTAAAGATGTTGGCTGACAGGATGGTTTCCCTGATGCCACAGAGAAAGAGCGACTTGCGCAAGGCAAAGGGAACGTATGTGTATCAAGGCCATTGGGGATACCTCGACCACATTTTCGTAAGTCCCGCCCTGCTTCCGCAAGCACAACCGCAGGCCGAAGTGGCCGCCTTCCCCTTTCTGACGGACAAGGACGGACATCCCTTCCGCACCTATCGCGGCCCCTATTATGCCGGTGGCATATCCGATCATTTCCCGGTATTCGTTGAACTGGAATTCTGAGACGGGTTTAGCTTAGATGACAAAATATTCCGTTAATTACGAAACTACTCTTCCCCCAAAAAACGCAGGCAAACTGGTTGGGGCATGTTGATACGCTTCCCGGTGTCAGATAGCAAACCGGTTTTGGTATTGCGGCGGTAGACTTCTATTACATTATCGTCCTTACAGGCAACAAGAAGAAATTGTCCATTGGGCGTCAGAGCAAAGTTGCGGGGATGCAATCCTGTAGGTTGGTATCCGATACGCTCCAACATGCCGCTCTCGGGATGTATGCGCATGATACTCAGCCCGTCACCTTTCAGCCGGTGGGATGCATAAAGGAACTTGCCGTCAGGCGAACAATGGATGTCCGCACTTCCTCCGGCATGCAGGCTGTCCGCCAGTATGGTCTGTATGGTCTTCCATCTGCCGTTTTCGTGTGAAAGTACATAGATTTCGCCGGAAAGTTCGCCCAGCAAATAAGCGCGGTGGCCTTTGGGATGGAAACAAAGATGGCGGGGACCGGCGCCGGCTTTGATGTGTATGTCTTTCAGCGTACTGAACCGTATTGAATCGTTGCTGCCGGTTATGGGGAAGCAGTGGACGCGATCGGTGCCCAGATCGTTGGCCAGCAGACAGCGGTTGTCAGGAGTGAAGTAAACGGCATGCAGATACGGTTTGTCTTGTCTGGCTGCCACGATGCTCTTCCCGGTAAAGGGGAGCGCGCGCCCTTCTCCTATTTCCCCTTCGGCGGTCAAGGGGAATTCCGATATGCTGCCGCCCATATAGTTGGCCGTATAGAGAATATTCTCGGACGGAGAAAGGGCGATGTGGCAAGGGGCGCTTCCGTGGGTGGGACTGCTTCCAGTCCATGTAAGTGATGCATCATCAGCCCGGAACGTAAGACTGTGGGCGGCGGCGTCCGGGCCACCCACCTCTGATACGGCATATATTCTGTCCCCATCTTTACTTGCACACAGAAAAGAAGGGTTGGCAATGCCGGAGCAACCGTTACGATAGGTAAATCCGCCCGTCTGCTGGTTGAAAGAGAATACCTTGATGCCTTCATCCTGAGCCTTGCTGTAACTGCCCACTATCAGGAAGACAGAATCTGCCTCATTGACGGCGAAGAGGGTTTTCTTTGTGTGACTACAATCGCATAACAGGAAACCTAGCATACAGTACCATAATATATTATAATGTGTGCGCATAGCAGATTTTTTATGTATGAATGGTGCAAAAGTAAGGAAAAAATTGCAAGTTAGGGAGATATTCCTTAATTTTGTCAGATAAAACATAAAATATTACGCATAATGAAAAGACTTTTAAAATGTAAATCTGTGATTTTGGCTGTAGTTGTTTCCATTTCCACGACTTTGGCCTCTTGTGACGGTTCTGCTTGGGCGGAAATCCTGTTGCCGGTGATATCAGAACTTCTGAAGCCCGGCGGATATGAAACTACCATGCAATTTTCCGGTACGGCCAATATGGAAATGTATAATTACAACACCAGCAACAACACCTATGACAAGGACTCGCGCCAGACGGCAAAGGTTTCTGCCGTGGCATCCATATCATATAACGATACCATTTGCCAGATAAAAATGACCGACCTCAGTGTGGGCACACAGAAGGTGAGCAATGTGGACTTCGTTACCTATTTCGAGTCTGCCACCAACACCATCAGCCCCAACGAAGACTATCTGACCGGCGGTATCTGCACATTCAACGGTACGGCCAACACGGCACTGGACGCAGCATGTTTCACCGGTAAGATTACCAATCAGACTTTGAATCTGACCACCATCTACTTTACCATTGGCAACAAGCTCTTCAAAGGCACGTTCCAGGGTACGCAGATGCAGCAATAACGAATCCTTCTTTAACCACTCCAATATTTTTCCCTCCCGATGAAAAAAATATTCCCTCGCGTGGTAGGCATTTTTATGGCCTTTGGCTTTGTCATTGGTGTGTCTGCCCAGAACAATACTTTTACGAACCCGGTTTACAATTATGACAGTCCTGACCCAAGCATCCAGCGTGGCCAGGATGGCACGTTCTATTGCTATGCCACCAACTGCCAGACGCGTAAGTCGAAGGATCTGGTAACCTGGAGCAATCTGGGTGGTGTGTTCTCCACCCCATCTTGGAACGGAGGCGGATATGCAGTATGGGCCACCGATGTGAATTACGTGGACGGAGAATATCTGATGTATTATGCCCTGGCATTATGGGGTAACACTTCTGAAACCGGAATAGGCGTGGCTAAGGGAACCAGCCCGGAAAAGTTCAAGGATGTGGGCAAGATGTTCCGCAGCAAGGAAATCGGCGTAAAGAACAGCATTGACGCCTGCTATGTGGAAGAGGGGGACAAGAAGTATCTGGTTTGGGGAAGTTTCCATGACATATACATTGCCGAACTGACACAGGACGGTCTTCAGGTTAAGGACTTCAACAAAAAGACAAAGATTGCCGGAGGAGCCTTTGAAGGCGCCATGATTCATAAGCGGGGCGGCTACTATTATCTGTTTGCCAGCGTGGGAAGCTGTTGCGAGGGCAAGAACTCTACCTACAAGACTGTGGTGGGAAGAAGTTCAAGACTGACCGGCCCCTATGTGAACAAACAGGGCGGCACCATGTTTGACAACAATTATACTACCATTATCCGTGGCAACAGCATTTGGGCTGGTCCCGGTCATAACAGCGAAATCATTACCGATGACAACGGTGACGACTGGATAATGTATCATGCTTACAAGGCGGCCGATGAGGACAGAGGCCGTGTGCTGATGCTGGACAAGATTACATGGGATGCCCAAGGCTGGCCCTCGGTAAACGACGGATACCCCTCAAGCACCCCCATGCCCGCCCCTGTATTCTATAAGGGGAACGGTGCAGACATGACTTATCGCCTGAACAATATGGACCTGTCCAAGGCCAGTTTCAAGAAATGGAATGTAGAACTGGATTCTTGCAATACCTTTGTAAACGGTATTGTAGTAGGTTCTGCCCATATGCCTATTATGCATGCCAAGGAAGGCGAGTTCAAGATTAACCAGATTCGTGAAAAGATGCCAAACGGACTGTATGAACTCAGCCTGGACAATTTCTGCACGGATGGAGGTGCCCAGCTGGTGGTGAACGAAGTGGTTACTCCGGCGCACAACGCTGCGGAAGATGAATGGAAAACCCCTACCAGTCGCAGCAATATAGCCACGCGCTTCCTGCGCACCGATGATTACAGACAGCGAGCCTATGGTCTGGTAACCGACGGCATACTGAAGATTGGCATTCAAGGCAATCTGGCTGAGGAAGAGTCGTATTATGCAGGCGACCTGAAAGTGATATACAGAGAACAGGATAGTACAGCCTGTGCTGAAGTACTTGATTACTATATCCGCAACAGTGAAGCGTATATCCAAAGCGACAGTGTATTCTACAAGGGCTATCGTACCAACCTGGCACAGCGGGTAGCGGAAGCCGCAGAGGCTGCCGATGCATACCAGGCATTGCTTGCCATAAGCAAGACCCAGGACAGTATAAAGGAAAGTACCGGATTGTATGCCGTGCTCCAGCAGGAAATTGTGCGTCTGGAAGAAGAAATCGCCTATTCTCGCAGCCTGGGCATGAATGTTGAGGCTTCCGAAACTATCTGTGCAGAAGCGGCTCAGGTATATGCAGAACAGCATTATGACGACGCCAACACACAGAAACTGATTGAACGGTTGCGTGAGGCGGCCCATACCCAGGCATACAACTTCCTGGCTGGAGACGGAACGGAGGATGATCCGTATCTGATTGTCCGTCCGACGCAACTGGAGAACATGCACAATGTGCTGAAACAGGACACTATGGTCTATTTCCGACTCAATAAGGACATTGACATGAGCGGGATGGAGTGGATTCCTCTAAATGGTTCCGCTGCAAAGTACAGATACAGAATAGACTTTGACGGCCAAGGCCATCTGATACGTAATCTGACAATGGCCAATGAAGGTTATCCCAGTTTCTTCGGAACGTTGTGCGGCAACTGTCGCAATGTGGGTTTTGTTAATGCGAAAGTGGTTTCCACTACCTCTGCAGCGGCAGTACTGGCCGGAAACGTGGGACACAGTTCTTATGAGGATGCCGACGGTAATATCCTGCCCTGCAAGGTGGAAAACTGTTACTTTACCGGAACGATAGAGGCCAAGGGCCGTGTAGGCGTAGTGGCCGGTATGGTTGCGCAGAAAGGTAATTTGAGCATTAATAATGTCTATACTAATGTGGAGATAACTGGCAACGGAGGATCGTCCAATTATGGCGGCGGTCTGGTCGGCCGAGTGCAGGGCGAACTTAGTATAACGCAGAGTTATGCGGCCGGTCCCATAAATGCTCCTGTAGCCGGTGGGGTTGTAGCCGGTGGCCAGGGCAGCACAACGCCTCCCTCTTCATATGACAACGTGATAGCGTGGAATCCTTTAGTCAACGGAAAAACAGCCGAACCCTTTGGCACGGTAGCATCATCAGACATATTAAAGGATGTCTATCATTTCCAGGGGATGACGGTCAATGGTGAAGCAACAGAAGGCGGAGCCTCAAAGAACCAGTTGTATGAAGTGGTTTCTAAGTGGGGCGAAGCATGGCACAGCGACCCCACTGCCGGAAATGGCTATCCCATCCTTGCATGGCAGTTTGCGCGCGGAGACTACCGTAAAGAATGCGGTTTCCCGATGGAGGACGGCATTGTCGCCACTCCTTCAGTATCCCCATCGTCAGCTGTCCGCTACTTCAACCTGAACGGTCAGCGTGTGTCCCAACCTACAAAGGGCATATATATTATTCAGGAAATGGGCAAGACCCGTAAAGTGCAATATCCTTAAAATCTAAATAAATGACAAAAATGATGAGAAAGAGCTTGTTTATCATTGCATTGGTGTATAGTTGCCTGCTTTGTGCGGCAGATTTTGTGCCAGAATCCCGATGGATCACTGCATCGGAAGGTAATGTCAATGCCGAGAACACCTGGATTGCCTTCCGTAAGGACATTACGTTGGGCAGTATCCCCATGAAGGTGGAAGCCAGCATTGCTGCGGACTCCAAGTATTGGTTATGGATCAATGGCGAGATGGTAGTCTTTGAAGGACAGTTGAAACGCGGTCCTACACCCAGGGATACCTATTATGACAAGGTGGACATCACCCCGTTCCTGAAAAAAGGGAATAACGAGGTGGCTGTGTTGCTGTGGTATTTCGGCAAAAGTGGTTTCTCGCATAACAGCAGCGGAAAGAGCGGACTGCTTTTCTCTGCACAGGCTATCGGTCTGTATTCCAACAGCCAGTGGATGAGCCGTATTCATCCGGCATACGGCACTTGTGGAGACCCCAAGCCTAACGGCCGCCTGAGCGAGTCAAGCATCAGGTATGATGGAAACAAAGACCTGGGCGAATGGCAGACCGGAAGCGTTCAGGACGGTTTTGCTGCAAGTAAGGAAATCGGGAAGGCAGGTGCTGCGCCTTGGAATGCTTTGGTGGAGCGCCCCACGCCGTTGTGGAAGGATTTCGGCCCCAAGAAAGGCAAGTATGTTACCAAACGCGGTGCTGAAGAAGACACTTTGGTTGTAGCTCTGCCTTACAATATGCAGCTTACTCCCATTATTGAAGTGGAAGATCCTGAAGGAGGCCATGCTGTCAGCATCAAGTCGGATCATTTGTTCGGCGGAGGAGAGCCCAATGTATGGGCACAATACATCACACGCCCCGGCAGACAGAAATACGAGTCGTATGGATGGTTCAATGCAGAGCATCTCTATGTGACAGTACCTCACGGAGTGAAGGTTAAAAGCATACAATATCGCGAAACAGGCTATAACAGCGAGGTGGTAGGCGGTTTTAAATGTGATGATGACTATTTCAATACCTACTGGAAGAAAACCATGCGCACGCTGTATGTGAATATGCGCGACACTTATTTTGACTGTCCCGACCGTGAACGGGCGCAATGGTGGGGCGACGGCACCTTGCTGATGACAGAGAGTTTTTATTCGCATACAACCGCTTCACACGCCATGGCTCGCAAGGGACTTCTGGAATTATGCAAACACCAGCGCAAGGACTATACCATCTACAGCCCAATCCCGGGCAACTGGGGATCAGAACTTCCGGCACAGATGCTTGCGACTGTGGGTTTGCCAGGCGTATGGACATATTATATGCATACCGGGGATTTGGCTACGCTTACAGAACTGTATCCCTATATACGCAATTACCTTTCAATCTGGAAGCTTGAAGAGTCCGGACTGACTGCATTTCGTCAGATTGGCTGGAACTGGGGTGATTGGGGGGACAATCGCGATATGCGGTTAATTTATGCGGCATGGCATTACATAGCGTTGGATGCTGCGTCCCGAATGGCCGATGTGCTGGGCAAACCAGACGAGAGCGAAGCCTATAAGGAACTTATGGCCCGCCTGAAGGTAGGGTTCAACACTTGCTGGAATGGCAAGGCATACCGTCATCCCGATTATAAGGAAGAGACTGATGACCGTGTGCAGGCGCTGGCCGTGGTTAGCGGTCTGGCTGATAAGGACAAGTATCCGGCCATCAAGGAACTTTTCAGAACCCAGATGCACGCCAGCCCGTATATGGAGAAATATGTAACCGATGCCTGTTTTGTGATGGGCGACGGTGAATATGGAATGCAGCGCGTCCGTGAAAGGTACAGAAAGATGGTGGAACATCCGGATTACACCACACTTTTCGAAGGATGGGGCATCGGAGCGGAAGGCTTCGGTGGCGGCACTACAAACCATGCCTGGAGCGGCGGCCCTCTCATTACAGTCTGCGAACACCTTATGGGTATTACCCCCTTGGAGGCAGGATGGGGACGCTTCCAGGTAAAGCCCACACCGGTAACCTTTAACCAGGCCTCCCTGGATGTGCCGACAGTTAAGGGTATGGTCAGGTTTGCATATAAGAAGAACGGAGGCAAGACCACATTCACGCTTACCGTTCCGGAGAGTACCGAGGCAATATTCTATCTGCCGGTGACTGATGCAGAGAAAATTAAGGGTAAAAAGCAATTTATAATATCTAATCCCGAATGGCAGAAGACTGGCTTCACCACACTGTTACTGCCCGCGGGGAAATTTAAATATACGATTCATAATTAACACGTTGTAATAAAATATGAAGCATATATCATTATCCGGGCTGTTTTTTGCTGCCGTTCTGGCTCTTGGGGTAGGATGCCAGCAGGAAGGAGAGCGAATAGCGCTTGCAGACCCAACCATATTTGTGGCTAACGGGAAATATTATATGACTGGCACCAGCGGTGATGACGGATTCACCCTGTTGGAATCAAGTAATCTGCGGCATTGGACATACTCCAAAACCGATCCCTACATCCTTCGGAAAGGAGAAGACACGTATGGCGAACGTGACTTTTGGGCTCCCCAGATTATTCAGCTTGAAGACCGTTATCTGCTGGCATATTCGGCACAAGGTAAAATGTGTGTGGCGGAAAGCCCGGACATTGCCGGCCCGTACAAACAGCGCGAGAACCGTCCGTTAACTGATTGTCCCGATATGAATATAGACACCTATCTCTTTAAGGATGATGACGGCAAGTGGTATATGTATCATGCCAGATACATCCAGCAGGAAGATATGGGCGGCAATGCCATCTTTGTGGCGGAATTTGATATGGAGTCGCTTTCGCTTAAGGAAGAGACCTTGAAAGAATGTCTGCGTGTAAGCGAACCTTGGGAACTGACACTGGACGGCATGAACCATAATCATAAGACGCTTGAAGGCCCTACGGTAATGAAGCGTGACAGTATATATTATATGTTCTATTCGGCCAATGACTACAGGAGTATCGACTATGCTGTAGGTTATGCCACCGCCAAGTCGCCATACGGCCCTTGGGAGAAGCAGCCCGGCCCCATTATTCACAGGAGCGAGGTAGGAGAGAGCGGTTCTGGACACGGCGATTTCTTCATCGGTCTGGACAAAACTCCCTATTATGTCTATCACGTACATCAGAACGATACCGTCGTTGATCCGCGTACGGTACGCATCATTCCGCTTAAAATGGACAAGCACCGTGTGTCGGGAATTTTCCATATTACCGCCAAGAAGAAGAGTAATGTGATTGTCCCGAAGCTTTTTAAGCCTGAATAGGAAAGTTTGGGGTGCTATTCCCAACGACAAAGGGTGGCTTACATAAATCTGGAAGCCACCCTTTAACATATTTATTGCCCACATAAACGCAACAGCATGCGAATGACATCGCAATATGTTGCGTTGGGCATCGCAACGGCATTCGATGGCCAACGCACTATAGTTGGGTTACCTTGCGTCGGTATGTCGTCATATACGCTAAACGTGACACCATATATGTTGCCATATAACCAGTGTCACGTTTAACGTTTTATTCGGATAAAGAAGAGGAGAACGCTTTGCCCTATGCCTTGTAATCCGACTGTTTATTGATTGCCAAAGGAACGGCGATAATCTGCCATCTTGATGGCTGTAACTGCGCATTCGTCTCCTTTGTTTCCCAGCATGCCTCCGCAACGGTCCTCTGCCTGTTCCATGTTGTTGCATGTAAGCAGACCATAGACAACGGGAACATCATAGTCTGTATTCAGGGTAGCCAGACCTTGGGTTGTACCTTGGCAGATGTACTCAAAGTGAGGGGTGTCACCACGGATAACACAGCCGATGGCAATGACGGCATCCACTTTTCCGCTCTTGACAAACTGTGCAGCGCCGAATATCAGTTCAAAACTCCCGGGTACGTTCTTGACATAAATGTCTTCCTCCTTTGCCCCGTTGGCAATAAGCGTATCGAAAGCACCACGCATAAGCGCACCGGTAATCTTGCTGTTCCAGTCGCTCACTACAATACCAAAACGCATGCCTGTCGCAGACGGTACGCTTTGGGGGTCGTAATCAGAGAGATTATGCAAACTTGTAGCCATGTCTTAAATTATAAAGGATGAAATAAGATACTCCCCACCCGTACCTTTATGCTATGGTATATGCGGATACCACCGGTAACGAATGGGGAGTATTGTTTATGAATGATTACTTCAGACGTTCGATGTATTTGTCCACTTCGTTGGTCTGGAAACTCTGCTTGTAGTTGTCCTTAACCTTCTTGTAGCAAGACAAAGCCTTGTCCTTCTGACCCAGATCTTCATAGATTTGTCCGGCCTGAATCAGGAAAGTGGGGCTCAGTGTGTTGTTGTCAGCCTTAGCTGCAGCTTCTTCCAATGTGGCTGCTGCCTTGTCCTTCTGACCCAAAGCGGCATAGCAGTTACCCAGTGCGCCGATGGCGGCAGGGCTTACCATAGCGTCACCACATCCGCTGAAGTCCTCCAGCATGGAAACGGCTTCTGCATATTTGCCCAAGTTGGCATAGCAGATGCCGGCATATACCTTTGCCAGATTTGCAGCCTTGGTGCAACCGAAGTTGTCGGCAACGGCAAGGAAACCCTGTGTGGTCTCGTCTCCGTTAAGGGCTTTCTCGTACTCGCCTCCGGCAAACAGAGCCTCTGCCTTATAAAGGGCTTCGTTGGCTTTTGTGTTGCGGGGAACAATGTAAAACTGGTGTGCGAGCAATACGATAATAATTGCGGCCAGCAGGCCACCGCCACCGTAAACGATGGCTTTCTTGTACTTGTCGATGAAATTCTTTGAGGCCGCGAGTGTCTCGTCGAACTCATTCACAGGTGCTGTGTTCTTTTTCGTTTTTTGTGACATTTTTATATGTATTTTTTATTATTTGCGTAAAAGACTGCGCAAAATTAGTCAATTTATCGCATAACACATAATTTATCGGTCAATATTTTTGTTTTAGCCTCTCATTTTTAGAATAAAATGTATAAATTTGCAAGTAGAATTATGATACTGAACCACCTTTCTGTAGTTAACTACAAAAACATTGCATCGGCCGAGTTGGACTTTTCTGATAAGGTCAATTGTTTCATTGGCCGCAACGGACAGGGCAAAACCAATCTGCTTGATGCCATATATTTCCTCTCGCTTTGCAAGAGTGCCAGTACCTCGCAGGATGCGCTCAATATCCTGCACGGACAGGAGATGATGGCCTTGCAGGGGCGATATTCACGTGAAGACGGTACCGTTGAGGATATACACTGCGGTCTGAAACGCGGACAGAAAAAGATACTTCGGCGCGGGCAGAAGAATTACAAAAGGTTGGCTGAGCACATCGGACTTATTCCTTTGGTGATGGTTTCCCCTGCCGACCAAATGCTTATTGCCGGAGGAAGCGAACTGCGGCGCAAGTTTCTGGATATGGTGATTTCGCAGTGCGAACCTGCATATCTGGAAAGTCTTATCAGATACAACAAGGCCATGCTGCAACGCAATGCCATGCTCAAAATGGAACAGGAACCTGACCTTGAGATAATGGCATTGTGGGAAGAGGAAATGGCACGCGAGGGAGAATTCATTTTCTCACGACGCAAAGCGCACGTTGAGCAGTTTGTCCCTATTTTCCAGCATTATTATAACCAGATTTCTCTGCAAAGGGAACAGGTGGAACTGCAATATGTGTCGCATTGTCAGCGTGGCCCGTTGCTGGAAGTTATCCAACGCGACCGGTTCAAAGACCGTGCCGTGGGTTATTCCTTGCATGGTATCCACAAAGACGAGCTGGAAATGTCCCTGTCCGGTTATCCCATCCGCCGTGAAGGTTCGCAAGGACAGAACAAGACCTTCCTCGTTGCCCTGAAACTGGCCCAGTTCGACTTCCTGCACCGCATAGGATCGCATACGGCTCCCCTTCTCCTTTTGGACGATATCTTTGACAAACTGGACGCGGACAGAGTGGAGCAGATTGTGCATCTGGTGGGCGGAGACAACTTCGGCCAGATTTTCATTACGGATACCAATCGTGACCATCTGGACAGTATTCTGTCACATTCCCACGGAGACTATCGTTTGTTTCATGTTGAAGAAGGAACGATACAGCCATGATACGGAAGAAGGAACAGAAACTGGAATCTCTGATACAGCAGTTTATGCGTCAGCAGGGATTGGAAACTCCCCTTAACGAGTATAGGGCGGTACAGGCTTGGCCTGACATAGTGGGGCCCGCTATAGCACGGTACACAGGTCAGATTTTCATCAGAAACAGCATACTTTATGTGCAGATACGCAGTGCGGCTTTGCGTGAGAACCTTACCCATCAGCGTACGCTTTTGGCGCAACGTGTAAACAGCCAGGTAGGGGCGCAGGTTATACAGGAAATTCGTTTCTATTAGTTATCAATAAGTTGCCGTTACACGCCTTTCCCAAACAATTTGTCATGATATTATGACGGCATCCATTTTTATGTCATACGCTTCGTGCGGAACGCTTTCCAAAAACTGAAAGGGAAAGCACAGTCCAATCTTGTATGCTGCTGTCAGTTTGGGTAAGGTACGGTCATAAAATCCGCGTCCGCGCCCCAGACGGTTGCCTTTTTTATCGAAAGCCATGCCCGGCACAATGGCAAGGGTTATTTTGTTATAGCAAGTAAATTCGTCGCCGACAGGTTCTTGGATGGAATAGCTGCCAGTCCGGGTAGTTCCGGTGTGAATTTTCAGCCGCAGGTCATCACCGTCAATCACAGGCAGCAATACGGTTTTCCCTTCGTGCATGGCGGCATCTGCCAGCATGGCGGTGTCCACCTCGTCCGGTAGGGCATGGTATAGGAACACGGTCTTTGCCTTTACCCAATGCGGGTCTGCAAGTACTTGTCTGCAAATGCGTGCAGACATCTCTGCCTTTTCTTCTGCAGAATATTCTGCCTTTCTCTGGCGTATCAGTTTGCGTAGTTCCTTTTTCTCCATTCTTATCTTAGTCCCAATTTAAAGACAGTTTGCGGGAACGTGCTTCTTCAAACGTTACCAGGGGAGAGGGCTTGTTCTGCTCGCGCAGTTGTTGTTGCTCGAGTTTTAACGTTTCAAAGGCAGATTGTCTTGTTTCGGAATTCAGGAAAGGCAGCAAAGCAGGTGCATTCTGGCTGGCATCCTTTATCCAAAGGACTGGCCCGCCATATAAGGGCGCAATCTTAACGGCCGTGTGTAAGGCGCTGGTTGTCGCCCCTCCTATCATTAGCGGCACGTTCACACCGGCTTTGGAGAGGAGTTTGGCAACGTTGGCCATTTCTTCAAGGCTGGGTGTGATAAGTCCGCTTAATCCGATGGCGTCAACTTTTTGGGCCATAGCTTCTGCAACGATGGTTTCTGCAGGAACCATTACACCAAGGTCCGCAATCTCATATCCGTTGCATGCCATAACCACGCTCACTATGTTTTTGCTTATGTCGTGCACGTCGCCTTTTACTGTGGCCAACAGGATTTTCCCTTTTCTGTTTGTTGTCTTCTCATTGTCTGCCCCTAAATAAGGTTGCAGAACAGTAACTGCCTGTTTCATCGTGCGTGCTGCCTTTACTACTTGGGGAAGGAACATTTTCCCCTCGCCAAAGCGCTCTCCTACGATGTTCATGCCCTTCATGAGAGGTCCCTCAATGATATCCACCGCTTTTGAGTGTTGTGCAAGGGCGTCCTTAAGATCTTGCTCCAGGCGGACGGTGCTGCCTTGCAGGATGTCCTGTATTATGCGTTCTTCCGCAGACAACGTATGGCTGCACGGGTTTGTGGAATCCGGAGTCTTGCTATGGTTCGCTTCTTGTTGTGCTTGTAGCCTGCCGGCAAGGTCAATCAGTCTTTCTGTGGCTTGCGGCCCGGGATCTAGCACTACGCCTTCCAGAATTTTAAGTTGCTCTTGAGGGATGTCTGCGTACATTACTTGGGCGGAAGGGTTGACAATGGCCATGTCCATTCCGGCGTTTCTGGCGTGATACAGGAAAACGGCATGCAGTGCCTCGCGCAGGTAATTATTTCCTCTGAAACTGAAACTCAGATTGCTTACTCCGCCGCTGACATGCGCTCCGGGCAGATTCTTGCGTATCCACTCCGTGGCTTTGATGAAGTCCAGCGCGTACGTGTCATGTTCTGCCATTCCGGTGGCTACGGCCAGTATGTTGGGGTCAAATATGATGTCGTTGGGGCACATGCCAGCCTTGTCGGTCAAAAGTCTGTACGCGCGCTGGCATACTTCTATACGCCGTTCATAGGTGTCAGCCTGGCCTTTCTCATCAAATGCCATTACCACCACGGCTGCTCCCATACGCTTGATTTCCCTTGCATGAGAAAGGAACACGTCTTCTCCCTCTTTCAGACTAATGCTGTTCACTATGCATTTCCCTTGAACGCATTTCAAGGCTGTACGGATAATGTTCCAGTTACTGCTGTCAATCATCAGCGGAACCCGGCATATTTCAGGTTCGCTCCCAATAAGGTGCAGAAAGTGTTTCATTTCTGCGCAAGCGTCAATCAGTCCGTCATCCATGTTGATGTCAAGAACCATGGCGCCGTCCTGTACCTGTTTGCGGGCTGTCTCAAGAGTTTCCTCATAGGCCTTTTCCTTGATGAGCCGCAAGAATTTGCGGCTTCCGGCCACATTGCATCTTTCGCCTACGTTTATGAATATGTTTTCCCCGTTTTTTGTGACAAGCGGTTCCAGGCCGCTTAGTTGTATGCTGTAGCCTAATGCCTTTTTTGTTACGGGAATATGTGGTTTGTTAAGAGTAGTAAGCGGAAGCATGGCTGCAATATGTTCGGGAGTGGTTCCGCAGCAGCCTCCTATGATGTTGGCCAACCCTTCGTTTACGAACTGCTGCATCTGTGCAGCCATGACGGGCGGAGTCTGGTCATATTGTCCCATGGCGTTGGGCAGTCCGGCATTGGGATGTGCCGTAATATAATAAGGGGCGATGGAAGCTAATGTGCGCAGGCTTGGAAGCATGTCTTCTGCACCGAACGAACAGTTCAGGCCTACAGATAGTAATTCGAAATGGCTGATGCTTGCCAGCAAGGCCTCAATGGTCTGTCCGCTTAGGATGCGTCCGTATCGGTCATTGACCGTAATGCTGAGCATCAGAGGGACAGTTATGTCTGTAGTGTGCATTGCGCTTACTGCCGCATCCAGGGCGGCTTTGGCATTAAGCGTGTCAAAGACTGTCTCTACAAGAATGGCGTCCACTCCTGATTCGAGCAGTGCCGTGGCCTGTTCAGTGTATGCATCGCGCAGTTCGTCGTAGGAAATGGAACGGTATGCCGGGTCGTTTACATCAGGACTGATGGAAAGCGATTTCCCCGTTGGTCCCATTGTGGCTATGACGTAGCGCGGCTTGTCTGCTGTGCTGAAAGTCTTTGCCTGCTGCCGGGCCAGACGTACCGCTTCTGCATTGAGCTGTCTCACCAGATGCCCGCAATGATATTCCGCCTGTGAAATGCGCTGGCTGTTAAAGGTGTTTGCCGTAACTATGTCCGCTCCGGCTTCAAGATAGCGACGGTGGATATCACTGATGATATCTGGGCGTGTAAGGTTCAGCAAATCGTTGTTTCCCTGTACTCTTGTGCCTTCTGCCAGTTCCAGTTCCCCTTGGAAATCTTCTTCTTTCAATCCATAGGTCTGGATAAGTGAGCCCATGGCACCGTCCAGCAGCAGAATCCTGTCCTGGAGCGATTCTCTCAATGTTTTCATTGCTGTATCATGCTAAGCGTCAGAATGCCTTCTTAAAGGCTCTTGACATATCTCTGCGGTCTTCCTTTTCTTTCAGCGTCTCACGCTTGTCGTATTCTTTTTTGCCTCGGGCAATATGTATGTCCAGCTTGGCCAGCCCTTTTTCGCTGAGGTGGAGAAGGGTAGGCACTATACTGAAACCGGGTTGTTTTACGGTCTGCTGTATCTTCCTTATTTCCCGTGACTGAAGCAGCAGTTTGCGGTCGCGCCGTTCCACATGGTTGTTGTACGAGCCTTGCTGATAGTGGGCGATATACATGTTCTTTACCCATACCTCGCCATGGTGTACATAGCAATAGGTGTCCACCAGGCTTGCTTTTCCTTCGCGTATGCTTTTTATCTCCGTTCCGGTCAGTACCAGTCCGGCCGTATATTTGTCAAAAAGCAGGAAGTCATGTTCTGCCCGCTTGTTCTTTATGTTAATCTTACTTTGGAAAGTAGTCTTCTTTGCCATGGTTATTTTACAATTTCAGCAAACTGTTCAATATGCTCGTCCACATATCTTGCAATAATCTCGGTCACTTCTTCCTCGCATTCTACAAACTCGTCGTCCAGCACGTCAAACTCGGGGTATTGTTCAAACAAGGCCATAAATTCCTCGTCGCTGCATTCCTTGGTCAGTTCTTCGCCGTATTTTTCAAAGAGTTTTCTGCCTTTATAGACAAGTTTGCTGAAGTCGTGTGCTCCCCAAAGCCGCATGGCCTTGGCAAAGGGATTCAGAAAGATGAAGCCTCCGTATCCGTTGTGGATGAGTTGTACAAAGCCGCCGTCCATAACTTCGTTGCGCAGTATGATATAGGCAAGCAGCGTTATCTGCTCTCCGTTAAGTTCCTGCATGGTGGTCTCGTTCAGCTCTCCGCCTATAGCCTCCATGATGGCGTCGTTAAAAACCTGTATAAATGCGTCCATGCCTTCGTTTGCGGCACGGATGATTTCGCTTTCGGGAATACGTATTGTCATAATGTTACCTTATAGAGATGCAAAGTTATGAAATTTCGTTGAATTTTACATGGCGAAGGAAAAAATGATTGAAAATATTAGGTGGAATACTCAAATTTGTTTATTTTTGCATAGCGAAATGTTTATCACATTATATACTTAAAACATTAAACATAAGTAAAAGTATGGTTTATTCTCATGAAGTACAGAACATGTGTTGTGTGGCCAAAGGCCCCAACCATGGTCCTGCCCCCATTCCTGAAGAAGGAAAGTGGATTAAGGCAAAAGAAATCAAGGACATCAGCGGTCTGACCCACGGTGTGGGCTGGTGTGCCCCCCAGCAGGGTGCCTGCAAGCTGACCTTGAATGTTAAGGAAGGTATTATTGAAGAGTGTCTGGTTGAGACTATCGGTTGCTCTGGTATGACCCACTCTGCTGCCATGGCATCAGAAATCCTTCCCGGAAAAACTATCCTCGAGGCTCTTAATACCGACCTTGTATGCGATGCAATCAATACTGCAATGCGCGAGCTTTTCCTGCAAATCGTATACGGACGCACACAGTCTGCTTTCTCAGAAGGTGGCCTGATGGTAGGTGCTGGTCTTGAAGACCTGGGTAAGGGACTGATTTCCCAGACCGGTACACTTTATGGTACAAAGGTTAAGGGAACCCGCTACCTGCAGCTGACCGAGGGTTACATCACCAAGATGTTCCTGGATGAGAACGACCAGGTTTGCGGTTATGAGTTTGTTCACATGGGCAAGTTCATGGATGCCATTAAGAAGGGTGTACCCGCCGACGAGGCTTTGAAGAGTGTTACAGGTACTTACGGCCGTACCAAGGAAGAGGATGGAGCCGTTAAGTCAATTGATCCACGTCACGAATAATTAAGGAGGACTGCTATTATGATTAGAGAAGTAAAATTCGAATCTCAGGACCGTCGTATCAAGCAGATTCTCGCTTGCTTGAACGCTCACGGTATTTCTTCAATCGAGGAAGCCAACCAGATTTGCGAGGATGCAGGTCTTGATCCCTACATGACTTGCGAGGAAACTCAGATGATCTGCTTTGAGAATGCAAAGTGGGCTTACGTTGTAGGTACTGCCATTGCATTGAAGGAAAAGGCTGAAAACGCTGTTAAGGCTGCCGAATATATCGGCGAAGGTTTGCAGGCTTTCTGTATCCCCGGCTCTGTAGCTGATGACCGTAAGGTTGGTATCGGCCATGGCGAGCTGGCTGCCCGTCTGCTTTCTCCCGAGACCAAGTGTTTCGCTTTCTTGGCCGGACACGAGTCTTTTGCTGCCGCTGAAGGCGCTATCAAGATTGCCCAGATGGCAAACAAGTCAAGACCAGCAGACAAGCCTCTGCGCTGTATTCTGTGCGGTTTGGGTAAGGACGCTGCCCTCATCATCTCTCGTATCAACGGATTTACATATGTTCAGACCGAGTTTGACTACTACACCGGTGAACTGAAGGTGGTTAACGAGACTCCCTACAGCAAGGGTCCCCGTGCCGCTGTAAACTGCTATGGCGCCGATGACGTACGCGAAGGTGTGGCTGTACTTTGGAAGGAAGACGTAGATGTTTCCATTACAGGTAACTCTACAAACCCCACTCGTTTCCAGCACCCCGTTGCAGGTACTTATAAGAAAGAGCGCGTTCGTGCAGGCAAGCCCTATTTCAGCGTAGCTTCTGGTGGTGGTACCGGACGTACTCTGCATCCCGACAACATGGCTGCAGGTCCCGCTTCATACGGTATGACCGACACCCTGGGCCGTATGCACTCAGACGCTCAGTTTGCAGGTTCTTCATCAGTTCCCGCTCACGTAGAGATGATGGGCTTCCTGGGTATTGGTAACAACCCCATGGTAGGTTGCTCTGTGGCTTGTGCCGTTAACGTAGACCTCGCTCTCAATCACAAGTAATATTTTATAGATTGTCTAGTATATCTAGAACTTCTAGAATCTCTAGATAATCTAGCTTATCTAATAATCATAAAAGCCGGCAAATGCCGGCTTTTATGCTATTCAAAAGAGTTGTGCAGATAATCCTCGTTTGTGCCCAAATCCTGATAGGCAGTGTTAAGCATGGGGACGGTAAGTTCAAAATCGCGGCAAACGGGTCTGCCCTCGTCCTTTATGGAATGGCTGAACAGCCAGTCATACGTTTGCAGCATATAGAAGATACGGCCGGGTCTTCCGTGATCTACACCTTTTAGCCGTGTATATATAAGCCGGGAATCATCGCCGCTGTCCTTTATCGCCTTTGCTACGCGGTCTGATTCCTTAATGGCAACCGCTTTGTCCGCTGTACCATGGATAATCCACAGCGGAACTGCTGAAAGCCTATCCAATTCCTTTACGCTCCCGCCGCCACAGATGGCCATCGCGGCTGCAACGCGTTCTGGATATGTGGCGGCAAAGTCAATCGTACCATATCCGCCCAGACTCATCCCATATACGTAGATTCTGGTGGTGTCAACTGCATAGCATGCGCTTGCCCATTCCACAATCCTCATTATCTTTTCTGGGTTCCATGCTCCGCCCGGATTCTGGGGCGCAACGATATAGCTGTCAATACACCTTCCTTTGGCAAGAGCGCTGATGGGACCATAGCGCTTTACCTTTTCCAGATTCCTTCCGCACAGACTTGCACCGTGCAGGAATATCAGTAACGGGTAGTGCGCGTTCTCATCAGGTATCACCTGTGGATTATAAAACCAGAAGCTGTAGCTCGATGCCACCTCGCCCCTTTGTGCGGTAAGTTTCTGTGCTTTTATGGAAACTCCGCATGAAAGCAGTATCAGCGTGTATAATATAAATAATGTGTATCTGTTCCGCATGCGTTTTCTGTAAACATCGAAAGCCCACCCTTTGCAGAGTGGACTTTCTCATCATCATGAAAAGAAGTGATTACTCACCAAAATATCTTTCCAGCAGTCCGATGAAGCCTTTTCCGTGACGGGCCTCGTCTTTTGCCATTTCGTGTACGGTATCGTGGATGGCATCCAGATTCAGTTCCTTTGCAGCCTTGGCAATGTCAAACTTACCTGCGGTTGCGCCGCATTCTGCTTCAGCACGCTTTTGCAGATTGGTCTTGGTGTCCCATACCATGTCGCCGATCAGCTCACAGAACTTAGCAGCGTGTTCAGCCTCTTCAAGCGCATAGCGGCGGAAAGCCTCGCCAATTTCGGGATAACCCTCGCGGTGTGCCTGGCGGGCCATTGCCAGATACATGCCCACTTCCATGCACTCGCCTTCAAAGTTGGCCTTAAGTCCTGCCATAATTTCTTCGGGACAGCCCTTTGCCACGCCGATTTCATGTTCGCATACAAAGTTCAGCTTCTCGTCCTTCATTTCCTTGAACTTCTCTGTGGGAGCCTTGCACAAGGGGCAAGCCTGAGGAGCTTCATTACCTTCATGAATATAACCACATACGGTGCATACATATTTCTTTGTCATAGTCTTATAATTTTAAATGTTTTACTTGATTGTTATTATTCTCTGTTTTGATGTTAAATTCTTTCTTGTTTAAGCAGGCAGCTTTGGCAGGTGCCTTTATAGTAGAGGTGCATTTCATCGGCCTGGTGTCCGGGAATGCTGAAGTTCTGCATTATTTCGTCTGCATTGGGCACGTCATACACTCTTCCGCAGGTCTTGCACATGAAGTGAGCGTGCGGCTTGTAATTCCCGTCAAATACCAGCTGGCGCTCGTTAATGGTCAGCATACTGCACAAACCCATTTCCGCGTACATGCGCAGCGTGTTATACACTGTTGTCTTGCTGAGCGTGGATATCTCCGGAGCCAGTTGGGTGTAAACCTCATCTACTGTGGGATGCGTGAAGTGTTCGTACACATATTTCAGTATGGCCACTCTTGGGCGGGTGGGGCATATCCCTTTGTTCTTCAGTATGCTTGTTACCTCTTGTTCTGTCATAACCTTCTTGCTGTAATGATTACAATGCAAAAGTACTTACTTTATCTGATATTTGCAACTATTTCAAAAATTATTTGTCGTAGAAATACCTTTTTTTAAGTATTTTTTGCATATCATACCGAAAATGGCTAACTTTGCATAAGAATTTAAGGATAATCATTGCGATAGTAGCTCAGTTGGTAGAGCATCGGCTTCCCAAGCCGAGGGTCACGAGTTCGAGTCTCGCCTGTCGCTCAAAGCCGCCCTCTGGCGGCTTTTTGTTTTATATAGCTTGCTTCCTTTATAGAACTCTAGAATTTCTAGAAAAACTAGAAAAACTAGAAATTCTAGTTCATCCAGGAAAGTCTAAAAATAAAATCCCCCGGGTTTGGCCCGGGGGATAATTATTAAGATTGGGATTGTTAATTACTTAACCATAATCTTCTTGCCATCGATGATGTAGAGACCCTTAGTGGTCTTTTCTACCTGGATACCATTGATGTTGAAGATCTTGCCCTTAACTGCGTTGCTTTCTACGCCTTGGATACCGTCAGCCAGAGTGCCGTCGAATGTGGGATAGCTGCCTTCAGCCATGTCACACTGCCAGGGCTTGCCCCAGTCAACAACAACCTGCTGCAGAGCTGCGAAGTTGCTACCGTCATAGAATGAGATGTTGCTCTTCTTGTCGCCGGTGTAGAAGTCACGACCGTTCTGCTTCCAGTAGAGAGCCTTGGCCATGTCGGCAGAGATAGGCTCGTTGTAGATACGGGCGTTGATGATTTCGAAGTTTGCACCAGACTGAACGCCTGCGTCAGCTCCGATACCAATCCACTGGTGTTCTGCGTTGTCGGGGAAGTGGAGCACGCCTTCGGCTGCACCTTCGGCTGCATTGACACCATTGATGTAGCAGAATACCTTGCGGTTAGCCTTGTTGTACACACCTACCATGTGGTAGTATGTATCCATCTTAGCATAAACACTGGTGTTAGCGTAACGATATGCCTTGGTTCCATCAATGTCAGTGTGGTTGATGTGCTTCATCTGACCAGCAGCGGTAATTTCGAAACCGAATCCACCGGATTCTGTAGCACAGAAGGGCTTAATCAGACCGGGAATAGCCTTGTCGCGGATTGCAATGGTTGTTTCGATGGTGTAACCGTCGGTCAACGCATCCTTCAATTCCTGGTTCTCAGAATAATCAATCTTCAAGTAGCTGACAGGAGTGTTTCCGTTAGCTTCGCTGAAGAATACGTTCTGACCGAACTTCTCGCTGTAAGCAACCTTAGGTTCGCCAATAACTTGGATTTCCTGCTGAGCGGGAGAGATGTCAGTAGCGGTTCCGTCTGCGTTGAATACTACATCCAACAGGTCAGCTACAGGATAAGTAACTTCCTTGGCTTCAACAGTGGGACCGAAGTTCTGATCCTGGTTGTTCCAAACTACGATGTTGTTGTAGTAACCGGGTTCGGTAACAGCCTGCTGTGCACCGCCGATGATACCGCCAACTACGTTTTCTTCGCTTGTGGTGGTAATGCTGCCGGCAGCATAAGCCTGGTCTACATGGAACTGGTCGCGAACGCGGCCTGCAATACCTCCTACATAAGGAGCGTCGCTGATGATTTCAATGTTGCTGTAGCAGTTCTTCACAACGGTGGGACCAGCAACGGTTCCGAAGAATCCGCCGATGTAATCCTTGCTGCCGGTCAGCTGACCGCTAACCCAAACGTTTTCAATCTTGCTTACTGCCTTGGTAGCGTCAGCGTTCTGGAAGTCGTTATGACCTATATAACCGCCGAGGATACCGGTACCAGTCTTTTCTGAAGCTACAACTGCATTCTTGAAACCTACGTTGCGAACGTTACCGTTCAGGATTCCGAAGAAGCTGTTATAAGAGGTGTTGGGATCTGTGCAACTGAAGTTGCTGATTACGTGACCCTGTCCGTCGAAGTCGATGATATTCTGGTAGTTTCTGCCATCAGCCTTGTCACCGTCCATGTTCAGCGGAGTCCAAGAGGTAATCTCTGCCATGTCAATGTCAGCACCCAGCTTCACATAGTTTACGCGGCCGGGAAGCATGAATCTGCGCAGCAGAGCCATGTCCTGAGGAGTATTGATGATGTAGGGATCACTTTCTGTACCTTCGTACTTTTCAATCTCGTTCTGGATGTCGTTAGTGTAGGTGCTGTCAGCAGTCATGTAAACAACCTTATGAGTGGGATCAAGAGTGGGAATGACGTCGCTGCCGTCAAGGTTCTGACGCCATACTACGTCCTTGCGGGTCTTGCCACTGTTCAGCATGTATGTAACATAACCGTTTGCCAGCTGATCTTCTGTAATCTGGTATGCGCCGGCAGGAGTACCACCATAAGGAGTCACGAAGTAGCAATCCTTGGCTGTAACAGAGTTACGAGCGATGATGTTACTGCTTTCGGGGCTGGTAGTGATGTTGGCAATGATCAAGCAGTTCTTGGCATCTACTGTGGCAGATCCCCAACCTACAAGACCACCGTTATTGGCGGCTGTACCGCTCATTGTTCCGGCGAACATACTGTAGCTCAGATCAAGGGTACCGCTTTCGTTAACGCCAATGATACCTGCGTGAGTTCCGTCGCCTGCGATGTTACCCTGGATGTCTACCCAGCTCTGAACGCGGTAAATCTTACATGCGTCGTGAGCGTGAGCGGCAATAGCGGCAGCATACTTGTTGGGAGTTACGATTGAACCTCTTACAATCAGGTTCTTGATTTCAGAGCCACGGATGTTCTCGAAGATGGCTGCATTGTCGGCAGTACGTTCGATGTTAACCGTGATAGTGTGATCCTGACCGTCCAAGTCACCGTAGAAGTCAGTCATCATCATGCTGGTGTTGAAATATACGTCACCATCCAAAGCCACGTTGATGGCATTGTTTTCGTTCTTGATGATATTGGTCACGTAAGCCATCTGAGCGGTGTTAGCTACATGATAGGTTCCGTTTTCATCGATAGTGGGATATACGGGAACAGTCTTTGCAATTGCGCATTCGTTAGCCTCTTCTGTGCTGAGAGAGCCGTTTTCGTAAGCGATAAAACCCTCTTCCTGAATGGCGGCAGCAGCTGCGGCAAGTTCCTTGTATTTCACCTCGTCCATTTCGTATGCCAAGTAAGCGTAGTCAACCACCTTCTCCACTTCTGCGAAGTAGTGCTTGTAAGCCATCTTGCTTTCGATAGCCTCCTTGAATACTGCAGACAGCTCTTCAATTACCTCATACTTGGTGGCTACGTCTGCAGCGCCATTACCCTTTTCGATAGCGGCAGCCAGACGATCCTGAATGGTCTTGCTGTAGTTGGGATATTTGGTGTAGGTGTCATCACTTGCGAATTGGATACCCTGCAGTGAGTTGGCACGAGCGAGCATGCTTTCCAGTGCGCGGTCGATAGCTTCTTCAGAGTCTTCCATTTCGCCGTGGTAAGTCAGGTGGATGTCACCGATACCTACCCAGTCGTTAGTGCCACCGTTGAAGAATGTATGTTTCACACCCAAGCGGATGGTATCGCCCTCCTGTGCCAAGAGTACGAGACGGTTGTCATGACGGCCGGCCTCGAATGCCTTGTTCAGAGAGATTACACCGTGCATAGCCCATGCGATGGTGTCGCCCTCTTCGTTGAGGATGGGCAGGTCATTAACGCCTCCGGTCAGGTTACAGTTTACACCGTCCTCTGCCTCATCGGCGGGAATGGCGCCGTCCAGTACGCTCTGCAGGTAGTTGGCGTTACCGTTCATGTAGATGTAGGGAGAGAGCTGTGGGCTCATAGCATCGTTGTAAGCACGGTAACCACCGCGGATCTGCAGTTCGTAGATACCGCTCTTGGCGGCTACGATTTCCTGATACATGTCGTGGTTGGTGGTGCTCCAGATTTCGGCTGCGTGCATGGTGCTGCCTTCTGTGGGGCTGGCTCCGTGGCCTGTGAACACAGTGCCCTTCCATCCGGTAAAGCCTTCAGCAAAGTTGGCGTTCACCAGCATGTTGGTGATTTCGGTACCGGGAGTATAGCCGTTGGCTACAGCGATACGGAGCAGTTCCTTCACGTATTCAATCTCAGCGTTAACCTCCTTAGTGGTAAGCGTACGGGTTTCCATGATGTACTCGTAGGTACCGTTGGGAGCTGCCTCGTATTCGCCGGGAGCTGCGTTCTCGCCCAGATAGATGCCTTCCAGGAAGTCGCGGTCGTCGCCGCTGAAGTCGTCACGAGTTTCCAGCGTGTTGAGAATGTCGTTCACGGTAGCCTCGTAGTTCTTGTAAGCGGTAACTGAAGCGGTTACTTCATTATACTTTGCGCGTTCTGCATTGTAAGCCTCGGTAATGGTGGCCATGTCAGTGGTGGTGCTGTATGCGTTCACCAGTTCTACATATTCAGCCAGCAGATTTACGTTGGCATAGTTCTGTGCGTCTTCGCTCTCAATGTAAGCCAAACCTACGTCTTGAAGACCCTTCATGAACTTGCCGAAGCTTTCTGCGTCAGACTCAATCACAGTGGCATATCCGTCTGTGGTCTGGTAAACAATGCCGCGGCTCTTGTCCAGTGAGGGATAAGCGTCGCCTTCGTCCAGATTCTGGAACCAGGTGGGGTTCACGAAGCTGCTCTTGTTCAGTTTCCAGGTAAGTTCACCGTTAGAAGCGGCATCTTCTGAATCCAATTTGCCAATATTTGTACGGTCACCCAAATAAGACCAGCAGTTGGTGAAAGCTACATCAGAGTCTCCTGCAGGACGGCAGATCACGGCACTGGTTGTATTGTCGCATCCTTCGATAGTTCCGGTAAACCAGCAGTTGGTTACAGTAGCCTTGCCGACGCCGAACCATCCGCTCAATGCACCGGCCTCGTTGTTACCTACGATATTACCTGTAACGCCGCAGTTTGTCATTACAATAGTAGCGGTAGAACTCATGTTACAGCCATAGATACCTGCACCGTTGGGGCCTTCGGCACGTACGTTACCGTGCATGAAGAGGTTCTCCATGGTAATGGTTACAGAACCTGTGGTCTCTCCAACGAAACCTGCGCTGTAGCCGCCACCCATGATTGAACAGGTAGCGTCCAGGGTAAGGTTCTTAACGGTACATCCGCCAGCCAGACCGATAAGCGCCTGGTCATTTACGGTGGTTGCGCCCTCTCCGGTTGTCTCGTTGGGCACGTTGTTGATGATGAGGTTAGAGATGGTGTGGCCGCCACCGTCGAAGATACCGGCATACGCACCGCGGATGGGCTTGTAGTATTCGGTTACTTCAGCCATGTCCAGATCCTGGGTAATCAGAATCTTGGCGGTGGGGTTGTTTGTAGCGTAGCTTGACATGTAAACCAGCTGCTCGGGAGTGTTCACGAGGAAGTAGCCGTCAGCGTTCTGCTCAATGAAGCCGGGCTTGCCCTGACCGCAGTTGTCGCAGGTACCGAAATCGTTCCATTCGTGATCGGGGATGTTTACGCTTCCCTCGTTGCTGTAAGTGGCGGTTTCGCTGATGAGCGTACCGTCGCAGTTGTATTCACCGTCAGAGTAAACCTGCTTGTGGGTGCTGTCCAGTGTGGGAACGTCATCCTCGCCCAGGGTCTGGTACCAGGAGATGGTGCGCTGGTCGCCGTTCAGGCCGAAGCAAACCTCTCCGCTGGCCAGTTGCTCGGGAGTGAAAATAGTTACGCCTGCGGGAGTTTCGTTGATGTGCTCGCTGGCATATACGTTCTTGATGATGGCATTGCCCTGGTTACGGGTAATAGTGTTGCAGTTGGTGGGATCTACCGTGATGGCTCCAATCATCAGCACACCCTCGTATGAGCTCTTGCCACTACACCAACCGGTAATACCACCACAGCTTGTTGTGGCACCACCGCTGATGGTACCGGCAAACATAACGTTGCGGAAGGTTGCGCTACCCTCGTTACGTCCGTTGATACCGCCGTGGGTACCGTCGCCGGAAATCTCAGATACGATATTTACGTAGCTGACAACGTTCTCGATAACTGAACCATTGTGGCAGTCCTTGGCTACAGAAGCCAGATATTTTGAGTTACCGCTGATGGTTCCGTCAACAACCAGGTTCTTTACAGTACCGTAAAGCAGGCTGATGGGGGCATGACCCACCTCAACGCTTTCGCCGGAAGCGAGGGTATAGCTCATGTCAATGGTGAGCTTGTGTCCCTTACCGTCCAATACAGCGTTGAACTGGGGAATGACTGAACCGGTGGTAGATGTAATGGCTACATCAGTGTTCAGACATACGTTGGTGTGAGGAATCTGGGCCTTTGTGAGGAATTTGCTAAAGCCTGCAATCCACTTGTCAAAGTCTTCCTGTGAATTGATCTGGATGGCACCGTCCTGAATGGTGTAGCCTTCCAGGGGATCCATGGGGGCATCGGTGCAGGCGTGCAGGTCGCGGATCTGGAAGGTCATGCCTTCTGCAACACCGGCATCTACGCGCAGGGTGTGGCCGGCAAGACCCCAACCCCATTCCTGGCGTGCCTTGGTGATGTCAATGGTCACGCGCTTCCATTCGGAAGTCTTGGGGGCGTTGCCCAGGTTGTAGCTGTAACCGGTTGCATAGTTGTTACCAACCTTGGTAGAGAAGAAAAACTCGAGCGGGCAGTCTGCAGATGCCTGATACTCGAAGGTAAGTGATGTCTCGGCCTCGGTAAGGTCGCGACTCAAACCACTTGTAGCCACATAGGGTTCGCTGCCCGTTGTGGCAATTGTCCACGAACCGTCGTCGTTCTGCTCGACGGTTGCTGAGTTCAAGTACCCTGGGTTCAAGCCAAGGATATCAGCATTCTCATGCGCCAGCACGTTGCCGGAGAAGAGGAATGCAAACATCGCTGCTATCACTGAGTACAGAGAGAAGAAGTTTTTTTGCCTCATAGCAATGATTTTTAAAGTTACCCTCTAATAATTAATATTTTGCACAAGCGGAACAGGAGGGTTTTTCTGCTCTTTTTGCACGTTTTTTTCGCTTATTTTATGATATTGTTAGGCAAAGTTAACAAAATCATTGAAATCCTCCAAGAAATTTAACACGTTTTTTGTTTGTGTTAAGTATGCTCTTTTTCACAGATGCGAGCAATCGGACAGTATCTGATATGTCGTGAAAGCGTTCCCGATTCTTATACATTATATATAATATATAGGGGATGCGAGCTGTGAGATTTGATGGAGTGGGATTCGATAAGTGAAGGATATCAGGGACGTTTGATAGATATAGGATATGATAGGCGTCTGAAAGACGCGAGGCCGAAGGCTAATAGCCGCGGGTTTTTAAACCCGTGGAATAGAAATGGCGTTCATCATTCCCAGGCGTCTGCAAAGACACGAAACGGTAACTTATCCGGGGACTTGAAAGTCCCGCGGTATTCATTTTCCCGTCTTCCAGACGGCTTTATTGTTGTGGCGTTTCATGTTCCACGGGTTTAAAAACCCGCGGCTATTCAACTTCCCGTCTTCCAGACGGTTTTCCATAGTTGTGAGTTTTTTAAAAAGATTCTCTTAAAAGAAGCAATAGGCGTCTGAAAGACGCGAGGCCGAAGGCAAATAGCCGCGGGTTCTTGAACCCGTGGAATAGAAATAGCGTCCATCATTCCCTGGCGTCTGAAAGACGCGAAACAGCAACTTATCCGGGGACTTGAAAGTCCCGCGGTATTCATTTTCCTGTCTTCTAGACGGTTTCACGCTTAACATCTATTGATTGTAAAAGAAGCGTAGAAAGATGTTAGACAATGGAGAATATTGTCGTTTCTCCTCTTCCAGTCGGTTTTCCATAGCCGCGAGCTTAACAAAATATTCTCGAATGATAAGAAAATAGGCGTCTGAAAGACGCGAAGCCGAAGGCGAATAGCCGCGGGTTTTTAAACCCGTGGAATAGAAATGGCTTTCATCATTCCCAGGCGTCTGCAAAGACGCGAAACGGCAACTATGGAAAATACGGGACATCGGGCGAGATGCCCATCTCAATCAACCACGCACGATATTCTTCAATAAACGACACCCTTTTGTGATGTTCCTTTTGCTTTGAGATATATTCCGTTACCGCCTTGATATCCTTTGCTGAATATGTGAAAGCAGAATATCCTTCTTCCCATCCTTCCCATAATCGAAGCTCTGGATGTCTTGCAATGAGAAAACTTGATTCTTGTTTGAGCTTTTTTACGAAATCCGATAATGCATTTCTTGCACCAATGTCGGCAAGGATATGTACATGGTCTGGCATTCCTCCAATACGATAAACATGAGCGCCTTGGTTTGTCATGAGGTCATATAGGACTTTGTAGACTTCGCGTTCGCATGATTCTTTAATGACAGTCTTGCGGCGTTTTGTGCTAAAGACTATGTGGTAGACGGATTGTGTGAAACTCATGATTGTCTGTGTGTGTTTGACAAAGTTAGTGTTTTTAAGTCAAACAAAACAAATATTATGTGAAATATTGTTAGAATCAGTATAAGATTTATGATATTTTGAGTTTTCCGGGGACTTGAAAGTCCCGCGGTATTCATTTTCCCGTCTTCCAGACGGCTTTATAGCTGTGGCGTTTCATGTTCCACGGACTTAAAAGTCCGCGGCTATTTAACTTCCCGTCTTCCAGACGGTTTTCTGTAATTGGTGACTTAACAAAATTTTCTCGAATGATAAGAAAATAGGCGTCTGAAAGACGCGAAGCCGAAGGCAAATAGCCGCGGGTTCTTGAACCCGTGGACAGAAATGGCGCCCACCATTCCCTGGCGTCTGAAAGACGCGAAACGGCAACTTATCCGGGGACTTAAAAGTCCCGCGGCATTTAATTTCCCGTCTTCCAGACGGCTTTATCGTTGTGGCGTTTCATATTCCACGGACTTAAAAGTCCGCGGCTATTCAACTTCCCGTCTTCCAGACGGTTTCCCATAGTTGTGAGTCTTTTAAAAAGATTCTCTTAAAAGAAGCAATAGGCGTCTGAAAGACGCGAGGCCGAAGGCGAATAGCCGCGGGTTCTTGAACCCGTGGAAAAAATGGCGTCCACCATTCCCTGGCGTCTGAAAGACGCGAAACGGCAAATTTAATGCGCAAAAAGCAGCACTATTGGAACAATTTTGAAACATAGTGCTTAAATTGTTGCAGGACAGTGCTATAAAAGTTTTTTCTCTGTGGTAAAAGTTTTGTTTCAGCTGCTGAAACATATATTTCAGCTCGTGAAACATGTATTTCAGCAGCTGAAATACATATTCCAGCCGCTGGAACAACAATCTTACTGCACACAAAAAACATTTTCAGTTAAGCCAAAAAACAATTTTACTTATATCTGACAACATTTTCAAGATGGTATTATTTAGCGACAAAAAAACAGTAGGGAAACTGAATGCTTCCCTACTGTATTCGCTATCTTGAACCAAACGTGCTTTACTTACCCAAAAACTCGCGGGCCTTTTCCAAAGCGATGTCAATATGAGGGCAGATGTGATCAGGGGCGATAAGGTTGTAGAAACGCGCCTTCTCAAGCTGCTTGTTCAGTTTGGGGCTGACACCGGAAAGGATGACATGGATGCCGTCCTCCTGATTCATACGGATAAGATTGGTAAGATTGTGAATGCCCGTTGAATCAATAAAAGGTACCTTGCGCATACGGATGATACGCACGCGAGGCTTCTCATGGCCGATGTTGGCCTGCAGTTCGTCGAACTTGTTGGCGATACCGAAGAAGAAAGGACCGTTGATTTCATATACGGCACAACCTTCGGGAATGGAGAGGCTGTCGTGCGTGTGGCTAAGACCCATCTCATCGCCGGGGTTGATCTCGTTGCTGATGACGCTGATTTCCGTGGTTTCCATAATACGCTTCATAAAGAGGGCGCAAGCAGTTACCAGACCCACCTCAATGGCGATGGTGAGGTCGAAGATGACGGTGAGGAAGAAGGTGATGAGCAGTACCAGGATGTCGCTTTTGGGATTGTGCATCAGATTCTTCAGCGTGCGCCATCCGCTCATGTTATAGCTGACGATGACCAGTACGGCCGCAAGGCTGGCCATGGGGATATACTCCGCATAAGGCATGAGAATGAGCAGGATAAGCAGGAGCACTAAGGCATGGATGATGCCAGCCACAGGAGTGCGTCCGCCGTTGTTGATGTTGGTCATGGTGCGTGCAATGGCACCGGTGGCGGGAATACCGCCAAACAACGGAGTAATGATATTGGCCACACCCTGGGCTATAAGTTCCATGTTGCTGTTGTGCTTGTCACCGGTAACACCGTCGGCCACCGCGGCACTGAGCAGACTCTCAATGGCGCCCAGAATGGCAATGGTAAAGGCCACGGGCATGAGTTTCTGGATGAGCTCAAAGGTGATTTCAGGGACAACCATATCAGGCAGTTGTGACTGGATGTGGAAGCGGTCGCCGATGGTATCTATGCCTGTGATGCCAAAATGCTCCTTCAGCACAAGCACGGCCAACGTGCCCACCAGAATGCCGTAGAGCGAGCCTGGAATCTTGTTAAGCACAGGAATACGGCGCGTGAGCATGGGCGTGAAGATGATGAGCAGCAGACTGCCGATGGCCACAATGAAGTTCCA
The DNA here is from genome assembly GCA_017935785.1 of Bacteroidaceae bacterium. Classification (GTDB taxonomy): domain Bacteria; phylum Bacteroidota; class Bacteroidia; order Bacteroidales; family Bacteroidaceae; genus Physcousia. Next base: position 50,813 of record JAGBGU010000042.1, on the reverse strand, counting down.
AAGGTTGAACGTGGAGATATTGCGTGCATAACAAATCCACTTGCCTACGAAGTCGCCCGGCGTTTTCAGGGGAATACGGATAATCTCGCCTGTCTCGGCAACGGCCTCTTCCGTCAGTCCCAGGATGTCGCCCATCTGGGTGGTGAAGATGGTAACGGCTATACCCGCCGTAAAGCCCACGATGATAGGGTAGGGGATGAACTTGATGAGCGCACCCAGGCGGAAAGCGCCGAGCGCCACCAGAATGACACCAGCCAAAAGGGTGGCGATGAGCAGACCCTTCAGACCGTATTCGGGATTGTTGACAATACCGTAAATGATGACAATGAAAGCACCGGTGGGGCCGCCAATCTGCACTTTTGATCCGCCAAGGAACGAAATGATAAAACCGGCTATTATGGCCGTGATGATGCCCTTCTCGGGCGTAACGCCACTGGCAATTCCAAACGCAATGGCAAGCGGGAGTGCCACAATACCCACAATAATACCGGCCATGAGGTCTTTCATGAACACTTCGCGACTGTATCCCCTCAAACTGTCTATCAATGAGGGCTTCAAACCAAATCCTTTCATCGTGATTCTGCTTTGTATTCTGTATATGTTTAAAATATAGGCTGCAAAATTACGAAAAAAACCACTAAGGGGTCTCGGTTTCATTATTTTTAGCTATCTTTGTGCCGAATTAATTAATTTATATCAATTTTTTGCAATAAATAACAAATCAATATCTAAATTAAATTCTATCTATGTTTGAACAATTATCGACCCCACTGATTGTTGGGCTGTTTGCAATTTGGGCCTGTTTCCTGTTACTCTCGTACAAGGGACAGCCAAAGGGTTTATGGACATTGGCGCTTGCCAATACAGGTGAACGTTTCGGCTATTATACCATGCTGGCCGTATTCGTACTGTTCTTAGGCGACAATTTCGGATTTGATGCCGGCTGGGCCTCAGAGACCTTCTCCACATTCCTGTTCTTCGTGTACCTGCTGCCTTTGCTGGGCGGTATCCTTGCCGACAAGTACGGCTACAGCAAGATGGTAGTCATCGGCATCCTGATCATGTTCCTGGGCTATCTTATCCTGTCCATCCCATTGGGCGGCTCAAACCCCGCTCTTGTGGCCATGGTTGCCGGTCTGTTATTCGTATCGCTCGGAACCGGTCTGTTCAAGGGTAACCTGCAGGTAATGGTAGGCGACCTGTACAATACTCCTGAGTTTGCAGACAAACGCGACAGCGGTTTCTCATTGTTCTATATGGCCATTAACGTGGGCGCCTTGTTTGCCCCCACCGCCGCCATTACCGTAATGGATTGGGCGCAGACATCTCTGAACTACTCTAAGGCAGACTCTTACCACTTTGCCTTTGCCGTGGCTTGTGTGAGCGTAATCGCTTCTATCCTTATCTATTTCCTGGGCCGCAAGACCTATGCCCATGTAATCAGCACCCCCAAGAAGGCCGTTGAAGCCAAGAACAGCGCAAACGTGGAAGAAGCCACTCTTCCCGCTGAGAACGACACCAAGGAACGTATCATATGTCTGTGTCTGGTATTTGCCGTGGTAATCTTCTTCTGGATGGCCTTCCACCAGAACGGACTGACACTGACCTGGTTTGCAGACGAATACACCGCCACAACCTCAACCGGCATTGCCAGCATGTTGTTTGACGTGCGCAACCTTCTGGCCGGTATCTTTATTGTATATGGTGCCTTCGGTATCTTCCAGACCAAGGGACTTCCCAGAATCCTTTCTGCAGTGATGATCATCGTCAGCATTTTCTTCCTGTACAATATGATTCCCGCTCCCGGCATCGAGACCCAGCTGAGCGCTCCCATCTACCAGCATTTCAACGCCTGCTTCGTGGTGATGCTGACTCCCATCAGCATTGCGCTGTTCGGATGGCTCGGCAAGAAGGGCAAGGAGCCCAAGGCCCCTGTAAAGATCGGACTTGGTATGCTCGTGGCTGCAGCCGCTTATCTGATGCTTACCGTATGCTCTGTAGGCCAGCCTTTGGCAGACGCTGCAAAGCACACTCATGTAGCCGACCTCTCACCCTCTCTGCTGGTGAACGCTTATCTGATCCTGACCTTTGCCGAGCTGCTGCTCAGCCCCATCGGCATTTCATTCGTGACCAAGGTGGCCCCCAACAAATACAAGGGTATGATGATGGGCGGATGGTTCGTAGCCACCGCTATCGGAAACAAACTGGTAAGTATCCCCGGCCATATGTGGGGTATGGACCTGACCATCGTATGGGGAACGCTGATGGTAATCTGCCTGCTGGCTGCCCTGTTCATCTTCTCCATCATCAAGAAGCTTAACAAGGTAAGCTGATATTACGACAGAAAATGAAAGAATACCCTCCCTTATGGGTTGCATGTGTGCCACTGGTCTTACTGGTGGCACTCATTGCTTGTGTGGTAGGCGTGTTCGGCGATGACGCACTGAGCGGCGCCAGCCAGATAGCATTGCTGACAGCCTCTGCTGTGTGTGTGGGTATAGGACTGTCCACACGCCGTATAACATGGGCGGACTTTGAGAAGGCGATAGCGGAGAAGATTGCCGGCATAGGCCAGGCCGTATTTATCCTGCTGTTTATCGGCGCGCTGGGCGGCGCCTGGATGGTAAGCGGCATTGTGCCGACGCTTATCTGCTACGGCATGGAAATCATGCATCCGCAATGGTTTCTGGTCAGCTCGTGCATTATCTGCGCCATTGTGAGCGTGATGACCGGTTCGTCATGGACAACCGTGGCCACCATCGGTGTGGCACTGATGGGCATAGGCCATGCCATGGGATACCATGAAGGATGGATTGCCGGCGCAGTGATAAGCGGGGCCTACTTTGGGGACAAGATTTCGCCCCTTTCCGACACCACAGTGCTGGCGAGCAGTACGGTGGGGACTCCTCTGTTTGAGCATATCAGATACATGATGTACACCACAGTACCCACTCTGACAGTCACGCTGCTGATCTTTACAGCCAAGGGACTGACACACCAGGCCGCCGATGTACAGCAGATACGCATGGTACAGGAAGCACTGGACGGCACCTTCCTGCTTTCGCCCTGGCTGTTACTGGTTCCGGCAGTAACCTTTCTGCTTATTCTGCGCCGTGTGCCGGCACTGGCCGTGCTGTTCATTGCCACGCTGATGGGTGTGGCAGTGGCGGTGAGTGTGCAAGGCAGCCTGCTTGACCATATAGCCGGAGATGCAGCCGAAGGAGTGGCGCAACGTTTCCGTGGCGCCATGATTCTGGTTTATGGCAGCACCGGGATAGATACAGGCGTGGAGGAACTGAACGAACTGGTTGCCACGCGAGGCATGGCCGGCATGATGGGGACGATATGGCTGATACTGTGTGCTACCCTCTTTGGCGCTGCCATGACCGTGACGCGCATGGTGGACAGCATCATGCACGCCATAATTAAGATGGTACGCGGCACTGTGTCCATGGTGGCCGGCACAGCCTTTACCGGTATCTTCCTGAATGTGGTCAGTGCGGACCAATATCTGAGCATTATCCTTACGAGCAATATATTCCAGGCGGTCTACAAAGACAACGGATACGAAAGCAGGCTGTTGAGCCGCACCTGCGAGGACAGTGCCACCGTGACCAGCGTGCTCATCCCCTGGAACACTTGCGGCATGACACAGAGTTCTGTACTGGGCGTTTCCACATTGATGTATGCCCCGTATTGTTTCTTCTGCTATCTGAGTCCGCTGATGACCATCCTGGCTGCCGCCCTGGGATATAGGATTTATAGGAGATAATTTGTCCATATCGTGGAAACTCTGTAAATTTGCGTACAATAATTAATGAATTTAAAATAATCAGACCCAATATGAAGAAGAAATTGTGGGCGGTACTGGCGATGTGCGTAATGACAATGGGCGTTGTTACCGCAAAGACCAAGGAGCCGGCGGGAGTTTACATGTACGGCTTGGCCACTTCCTTTATGGATTCGGTAGTGTATGTGACCGATCTGCAGTTTGTGGACAAGGCAGTGACAGACAAAAAGACCGGTTTTCTGGAAGCCCGTACAGTATATAGCGAGCAGTTGCGATACTATCTGGAACAACAGGGCTTGTCGCCCTATATGACCTGTGCCGTCAGCTTTCATCCCAAGAAACACCAGTTGCTGAAAAAGTATCAGAAGATACTGGCCAAGTACAAGAAAAAGAAGGGAATAACCCTGACAGTACTGGACAACGGCCGCTTTGTGTTTGAACCGGTTGTACTGCAGAAAGGGGAGGAAGAAAGCAACCAGGAAACAAAATAAGGGGAACCGAGCGTATGCGGATAGTTGTATTGGACGGATTTACCCTGAATCCCGGAGACCTGAGCTGGGCGGCCATAGAAAAATTAGGCGAGACGGTGGTTTACGAACGTACCCGTCCCGAGGAAGTGGCTGACAGGCTTGAAGGAGCAGAGATTGCGCTGACCAATAAGGTGGTGCTTGATGCCGCCATGCTGAGAAGACTCAGTCAGACACTACGATATATTGGTGTTTTGGCTACAGGCTACAATGTGGTGGACGTGGAGGCTGCAAGTGAACTGGGTATCTGTGTGACCAATATACCGGCCTATAGCACAGCCTCGGTCGCCCAAATGGTCTTTTCCCATTTGCTGAACCTGACCAACCATGTGGCATATTATACACAACAGGCTGTGGATGAGGGTAAATGGGTGGCATCACAAGATTTCTGCTTCTGCGACCGTCCGCTGACTGAACTGGCCGGCAGAACCATGGGACTGGTTGGTCTGGGACGCATTGGCTCAGCCGTGGCGAATATAGCGCAGGCTTTCGGGATGAAGGTTGTGGCATACACAAGCAAGCGCCAGGAAGAACTGCCCGGATATATAAAAAAGGCCGGCATGGATGAAATCTTTATGCAGAGTGACGTAGTTTCGCTGCATTGCCCCCTTACGGAGGATACCCGTTATCTGGTGGATGAAAATCGGTTGCGCATGATGAAGAAGAATGCCATCCTGATCAATACAGGCAGAGGCCCGCTGATTGACGAAGCGGCAGTGGCCAATGCCCTGAGTCAGGGGAAGCTGGGTGCATATGCCGCCGATGTGCTTTCCGTGGAACCGGCACAAGCGGACAATCCCTTGCTCTCTGCACCGAGAGTTCAACTGACCCCCCACATTGCATGGGCCACCAGAGAGGCAAGGGAAAGGCTGATGCAGATCTGCGCTTTGAATATAGCACATTTCATTGAAGGTAATCCCCAAAACATGGTATAAATATGACAGACTGGTTGCTGCGCGTCTTGCAAGACATGGGCACCACCTTGCGACTGCCCATCTCATTTGTATGTATTGAATTTGTCGGCACCATGGCTTTTGCCATCTCCGGTGTGCGGCTGGCCTCGGCAAAGCGGTTCGACATATTCGGCGCGTGGATAGTGGGGATGGCAACGGCCATCGGAGGAGGAACCATCCGCGACCTGATGTTGGGCGTAAATCCGTTCTGGATGACGAACAGCATTTATTTTATCTGTTGCGGCTTGGCGGTCCTTTGGGTCTTTCTCTTTGGCAAGCATTTGGTAAGACAACGTAACACCTTGTTCCTTTTTGACACCATCGGGCTGGCCCTGTTCAATGTAATCGGGATAGAAAAGACCCTGAATCTGGGTTTCCCCTACTGGACAGCCATTACTATGGGGAGTATAACAGGCGCGGCTGGCGGAGTGTTGCGTGATGTGTTTATAAACGAGATACCTCTGATCTTCAGAAAAGAAATATATGCTTTGGCCTGCGTGTCGGGCGGATTGGTGTATATTTTGTGCCATAAAATGGGACTGACACCGGAGATCAACGCCTTGCTGAGTATTTTTGTAGTAGTGCTGATTAGGCTGCTTGCCGTGAAATACCATTGGTGTCTGCCCATTCTGAAAGGTGAGGACGAGTCAATTTTATAACGGTTGGAGAAGGATGAAAAGATTGTTTTGGCTTTATTTGTTATGTGTATGGCCGGCCATGGCCATATTTTCACAGACTCATCAGGCGTTCTCGCCACAGATACAGTGCGTGCAGGTAACGGTGGACGGCAATCCGCTTCTTCCTCCCATGCTTGACAAGGACAAGCACCAGCACGTAAACATCTCGTGGGATGAAATGAGCCACGACTATCACCGCTACATTTATCATGTGCAGCATTGCCAATATGACTGGACCCCTTCGGACGGCATCTTTGAGAGTGACTACCTGAGCGGACTGAACGACCAGCTGGTGGAGAATTACGAAAAAAGCTTCAATACCACACAGATATACACCCATTATCAGATAAGATTTCCCAATCCGGAAACCGGTCTGCTGATAAGCGGAAACTACAAGGTGCTCATATACGAAGACGGGGGCAGCAAGGACGAACCCGTACTGGAGGCCCGATTCTGCGTATACGAAAAGGCGGTGAGCATCCAGACAGAGGTAAGCAGCGATACGGATGTGGATTTCAACCAAAAGCACCAGCAGGTGTCCTTACACCTGAATTACGGTTCGTTGTCGGTAGTGGACCCGCATCAGCAATTGCGCACTGTGGTGATGCAGAACAGACGGTGGGACAATATGGTGGTAAATCCCAAAGCCAATATAAGGAACAATAAGGGGATAGCCTTTACCCACTGCCGTGACCTTATATTCCCGGCCGGAAACGAATTCTATAAATTTGAGATACTGGATGTGAACAGAGCTGCGATGGGAGTGGACAAGATGGAATGGTTTGACCCCTATTACCATGCCACCCTGTTTGCGCATACGCCAGGCAGGAACTATGTTTACGATGAGGACCAGAACGGTGTGGCCGTTATCCGGAGTGAGGATGACGTGGATGATGAAACCACTGCTGAATATGTTCTGGTACATTTCCTCCTGAAGTCAGAACGGTTGCCAGGTGGCGACATATATGTATGCGGACAATGGACAAACGGTACTTTTGATCCCAAGTGCCGGATGGAATATAACGAACTGGAAAAATGCTATGAGGCGGTAGTGATGCTGAAACAAGGCTACTACAGTTACCAGTTTGTACAGGAAGACGGTACCACCGGACGCACAATGGGCGACTTCTATGAAACGGAGAATGAATATGCCACACTGGTGTATTACCGTGCGCAAGGAGCTCGAACAGACCGGCTGGTGGGCTACTCTCGTGTGAAAACCGGCAGCAAATAAAGAATATTATCATAAGTGGAATTATGCAGATAAATAATATGAAGAAAAAAGGCAAGGCATTTGCATGGGTGCCGACACTCTATATGGGCGAATCTCTTCCGTACGCGGCAGTTATGCTGATGTCCGTAGTACTATACCAGGAGATGGGACTTACGGACACACAAATAGCCCTGTATACCAGCTGGCTGGGACTGCCATGGGTAATCAAGCCGCTGTGGAGCCCGTTTGTGGATATGCTGCGTACCAAACGCTGGTGGATACTGAGCATGCAACTGCTCATAGGCGGTGCGCTGGGCGCGGTAGCCCTTACGCTGCCCACAGCGTTCTGGCTGCAGGCCAGCCTTGCCTTGTTTATGCTGGTGGCATTCAGCAGTGCTACGCATGACATATCAGCAGACGGCTTTTATATTCTTGGTCTGAATCAGCAGGATCAGGAACTGTATGTGGGCGTGCGCAACACATTCTACAGGATAGGGATGGTGCTTGGGCAGGGCGGTCTGGTTGTGCTGGCCGGTGCCTTGCAAAGAGGAATTACGGGCAGTTCAATGTCTGTACCGCTGTCCTGGAGCATAACCTTTATGGCGGTTGCCGTTCTGATGCTCCTTCTGTTTGCCTATCATTCGAGAGTGTTGCCGCAAGTGGAAGAAGCAAAGCCGGAAGAAGACGACAAACCGAAAACGCTGTTGTCGCACATGCAGGAGTTTGCCCGGACATGGGTTGTGTTCTTCAGCAAACCCCACATTATATCGGCATTATGCTTTATCTTACTTTTCCGCCTGCCGGAAGGACTGCTTACCAAGATTGTCCCCTTGTTCCTGAAACGTTCACGCGCTGAAGGAGGGCTGGGACTGGACAGTTTCGATTATGGAACCATTTACGGTACGCTGGGTGTTATCGGCCTGTTGGGCGGAGGCTTGTTAGGCGGTTATCTGGTATCGAAATATGGCTTGCGCCGCTGCTTGTGGCCACTGGTGATGTGCATTACACTTCCCGACATAGTCTATGTATATCTGAGTTATGTCCTTACAGAAAATCTGTGGATTATAGGTTCTTGCGTATTTGTGGAACAGGTGGGGTACGGACTTGGCTTTACTGCCTACACATTGTATCTGGTCAGTTTTGCCCGTGGAGAACGGAGCACTTCAGTGTTTTCGTTGTGTACGGCATTCCAATATCTGGGTGGGGTAATGCTGCCGGGCATGGTGTCGGGCTGGATGTCGGACCATCTGGGATATGTTGATTTCTTCTGGTGGGTAATGGGCTTTTGCCTGGTTACCTTTGCCGTAACAGCCATGGTGCATTTGCCCAAGGACGAAGCATCGTAAGCGCTGCATATGTTAAATAATCTTATTTTTTGCATAATACGGTTAATCTTTATGTGTTTGGTAGAGTCTAAAGGACAATATATATAAATAATGTATATCCGACAGAATAAAGAATTATGAATAAATTTACAAAATGGGGTATCGTAGGAGCTATTATTGTTGGCTCTGGGTATATGGCATACCAAACTTTTATGCCGCATGAGAACACAAAAATGAACGATGCCCCAAAAGAAGCGAAGAGCAAACAAGGCAAAGCACTTAATGTGCGTGCTGTGGTAATGAACAACCAGGAACTGACTGACGGAATCTTTGTCAGCGGCAGCCTTGTGCCGGATGAAGAAGTGAATCTGTCTTTTGAATCGTCAGGAAAAATCACAGATATATTTTTCAAGGAAGGTTCGCATGTGGAAAAAGGAGAACTCCTTGCCAAGATAAACGATGCACCACTGCAGGCTGACCTCCGTAAAAAGCAGGCACAGGTAAAACTAATGCAGGACCGATTGTTCCGCGCCAAGGCTCTGCTGGAAAAAGAAGCGGTAAGTAAGGAAGCGTTTCAGGAGGCAGAAGCTAATCTGGCCGCTTTGGAAGCAGAGATTGAGGGTGTTCAGGCCCAGATTGAGCAAACAGAGCTGCGTGCGCCTTTCTCGGGCATTATCGGTCTGCGGCAGGTAAGTGTGGGCGCTTATGCCACCAACACGACAGAAGTTGCCACCTTGACCAAGACCTCACCCCTGAAAGTGGAATTCAATGTACCCGAACGCTATGCCGGCATGTTGCCCGAAGGCGCTGAACTCACTTTTACCGCCGAAGGCGACTTGACTACCCGTCATGCTAAAGTATATGCTTCAGACTCCAGAGTGGATCCGGAAACGAGAACCTTTGCCATTAGGGCCATCTATCCCAATGCAGACGGGAAACTTATTCCCGGCCGTTACGTGAACGTGAATCTGATTACACAGCGTTTTGAAGAGACACTGGCCGTGCCGAGCGAGGCCATTGTGTCTGAGATGGGTATAGACAAGGTGTTTGTGTGCAAGAACGGCAAGGCACAACCTGTTGAGATAACCAAGGGATTGCGTACAGACGCTATGGTGCAGGTTTTGCGTGGACTGGTACCCGGCGACACCGTGATTACCAGCGGAACCATGCAGTTGCGCAGCGGACAGAATGTCATTGTAACAGTTCAGCAGAAATAACGCACCATGAATATATCAGAATTGTCCATACGCCGTCCGGTGCTGGCCACCGTGATGACTCTTATCATTCTGCTTTTCGGATGTATCGGTTATATTACTTTGGGTGTACGCGAATATCCTTCTGTGGATAACCCTATTATTTCTGTTTCCTGCTCTTATCCTGGAGCCAATGCGGATGTAATTGAGAACCAGATTACAGAGCCCCTTGAACAGAATATTAATGGTATTCCGGGCATTCGTTCGCTGACGAGCGTGAGCCAACAGGGAAGCAGCCGTATAACCGTGGAGTTTGAATTGTCCATTGATTTGGAGACGGCTGCTAACGACGTGCGCGACAAGGTTTCACGCGCACAAAGATGGTTGCCGCGTGACTGCGACCCGCCCACCGTATCTAAAGCGGATGCTGATGCTATGCCTATCCTGATGGTGGCATTGCAGAGCGACAAACGTTCTTTGTTGGAATTAAGTGAGATAGCCGATCTTACGGTTAAGGAACAATTGCAGACCATTCAGGATGTCTCCAGCGTGTCCATCTGGGGAGAAAAGCGCTATTGTATGCGCTTGTGGCTGGATCCGGTAAAAATGTCGGGCTATAGCGTTACGCCTATGGATGTGAAAAGTGCACTGGACCGTGAAAATGTGGAGCTGCCTTCTGGATCAATTGAGGGCAACACCACGGAGCTTACCATTCGCACCATGGGTCAGATGCATACCACGGAAGAGTTCAACAACCTTGTTATCAAGGAACAGGCTGGCAGGATTGTACGCTTCAGCGACATCGGCCGCGCCGAATTGTCTCCGCGCGACATCAAGAGTTACATGAAAATGAACGGTGTGCCTATGGTAGGCGTGGTAGTTGTGCCACAGCCCGGAGCAAACCATATAGATATAGCCGATGCCGTCTATGACCGTATGGAGATGATGAAAAAAGACTTGCCGGAAGATGTGCATTATGACTATGGTTTTGACAACACCAAGTTTATCCGCGCGTCTATTGCCGAAGTGGAAAGCACTGTATATGAGGCTTTTGTATTGGTAATCATCATCATCTTCCTTTTCCTCCGTGACTGGCGTGTAACGCTGATACCTTGTGTGGTAATTCCTGTGTCGCTCATTGGCGCATTCTTTGTAATGTATCTTTGCGGTTTCTCCATCAATGTGCTTTCCATGCTGGCGGTTGTGTTGTCTGTGGGTCTAGTAGTGGATGATGCCATTGTGATGACGGAAAACATCTATATCCGTATAGAACGAGGGATGAAACCTTTTGAAGCAGGAATTGACGGAGCAAAGGAGATTTTCTTTGCAGTAATTTCCACCACAATCACTCTTCTGGCTGTATTCCTCCCCATTGTGTTTATGGAAGGTACAACAGGCCGTCTGTTCCGCGAATTCAGTTTCGTGGTAGCAGGTTCGGTGGTGATTTCTTCATTTGCGGCGCTTACCTTTACGCCGATGCTTGCCACCAAACTGCTGGTACGCCGAGAGGAAAAGAACTGGTTCTATCGTGTGACAGAACCATTCTTTGAAGGCATGAACCGTATGTATGCACGTGGTCTGACGTATTTCTTGAAACACCGTATCATATCCATAGTCATTATGGTAGTTGCTCTATCTGCCAGTGTGTGGATGTGGACAACTATACCTGCCGAAATGGCTCCGCTTGAAGACCGTTCAAAGATAACTATCCGCACAATGGGTCCCGAGGGTGTTACTTATGAATATATGCGGGACTATACAGAAGACATTAACCGTCTGGCAGACTCGCTGATGCCCGATGCCGCCTTTATTACTGCACGTGTTTCAGACGGCGGAGGTAACGTACAGATTACCTTAAAAGATTTGAAAGACCGTGACTATTCGCAGATGGATATGGCTGAGAAATTGTCTAAAGCCGTGCGCGAAAAAACGGATGCACGTGCCTTCGTACAGCAGCAAAGCACCTTTGGCGGACGAAGAGGTGCAATGCCTGTGCAGTATGTTTTGCAGGCCACAAACATAGAGAAACTGCAAAAGGTGCTTCCGGAATTTATGAAGCGTGTATACGATGACCCGACTTTCCAGATGGCGGACGTAGACTTGAAGTTCTCCAAACCAGAGGTAAGGCTTAGTGTGAACAGAGAGAAAGCCAATCTGATGGGTGTAAGCACCCGCGATATTGCTCAGACATTGCAATATGGATTGAGCGGACAGCGTATGGGCTACCTGTACATGAACGGCAAGCAATATGAAATTGTGGGGGAAATCAACAGACAGCAACGCAACGACCCAACTAATCTGAAGGCCATATACATGCGTTCGGATGACGGAAGGATGATACAGATGGAGAATCTGGTGGATCTGGTTGAAAGCATTGCTCCGCCCAAGCTCTACCGCTACAACCGATTTGTTTCTGCGACAATATCAGCAGGCTTGGCCGAAGGAAAGACCATCGGACAAGGCCTCGACGCCATGGACGCCATTGCCAAAGATGTGCTTGATGACACCTTCCGTACCGCTCTGGCCGGTGACTCAAAGGAATTCCGTGAAAGTTCGTCCAGCCTGATTTTTGCTTTTGCGCTGGCACTTGTCCTTATTTATCTGATTCTGGCAGCACAGTTTGAAAGTTTCAAGGACCCCTTTATAATTATGCTTACCGTGCCGCTGGCTATCTGTGGAGCCTTGATATTCATGATTGTGGGCGAGCAGACAATGAACATCTTCAGTCAGATCGGTATCATTATGCTTATCGGACTGGTAGCCAAGAACGGTATTCTGATTGTGGAGTTTGCCAACCAGCGCCAGAAATCAGGCGAAGATAAACTGACGGCTATAACAGAAGCATCCATCCAACGCCTGCGTCCCATTCTGATGACCAGCCTGTCAACTGTTCTGGGACTGTTGCCGCTGATGTTTGCAACAGGAGAGGGTTGTAACGGGCGTATCGCCATGGGAACAGCCGTTGTCGGAGGTATGATTATTTCAACTTTGCTTACTATGTTTGTGGTACCTGCCATATACACATACGTATCAACTAATTTGTCTAAGAAACAATGAAAAGATACATTATCAGCCAGACTTTATGGGTAATTACCTTATTTGCGGCAATTGGCCCGACTCAGGCTCAAGAAGAAGGAGAAGCCAAGACTTATTCCCTTCCGCAGTTCATTGAGACTGGGTTGAAGAATAATTATGGACTGCGCATCGTGCGCAACGAGGAACAGATAAAAGCTAACGAAGCCACGCGTGCAAACGCCGGGTATCTGCCGGAAGTAAATCTGTCCGCAGGATATGACGGTGCATTGAACAGCAGCAATGCCAAGAGCCGCGCAAATGGTTCGACAACATCTGATCGTAATGTGTTCAACCAAGGCTTTTCTGCCGGGATAAATGCGGAATGGACCATTTTCGATGGCTTTAAAATACAGACAGACTACAAGCGCCTGCAACAACTCCGTCTGCAGGGTGAAACGCAGACCCGTATAGCCATTGAGGATTATGTGGCGGACCTGACCTCTGAGTACTACAACTTCATACAACAGCGTATACGCATGCGTAACCTTCACAACGCGGTGGCATTGTCAAAGGAGCGTCTGCGAATAGTTTTTGAACGTTATACGTTGGGCAGTGCTTCACGATTGGAACTGCAACAGGCCAGGGTGGATTTTAATGCGGACAGCGCCCAAAGCCTAAAGCAACTGGAACTGTTGGCTACATCCCGTATCCGTCTGTATGAACTGATGGCAGTGAAGGACATAGCAGAAAAGATTGTTTTGCCAGATACGGCAATTATCGTAAACGATGCCCTGGATTACGACGCATTGCTACAGGCTACACTCCGTACAAATGCAAGCCTGATCAATGCAGCACTGAACCGGACTTTAGCAGAGTTGGATTTCAAGAAAGTGGCCGCACGCGACTATCCTTATATAAAGTTGACCGCAGGATACAATTATTCTCATAACGAGTTTGGTTCAGGCTCCAATAGAAGGAATGACAGTTGGGGCCCCGACTTTGGTGTCAAGGTTGGATACAAACTGTTTGACGGCAAACGCAGCATGGAACGTAAAAATGCCCGGCTTGATATTGAAAATGCCGAGTTGGCCCAGAAAGAAATAGAGCAGCTGCTTCGTGCAGACCTTGCCGACCTATGGCAGGCCTATCGTAATAATCTCCGTCTTTTAGCCTTGGAACGTGAAAATCTGATTACGGCACAGGAGAATCATTACATTGCCAGCGAACGTTATCTGCTGGGTAACCTTCCCGGCATTGAGATGAGAGAGGCCCAACAGAGTCTTTTGGATGCAGAAGAACGTATATTAGTGGCAGAGTATAATACGAAGGTGTGCGAGATTTCGCTTAATCTGATAAGCGGAGGCATAATGTCATATATTCATCCTGTAAAATAGGCACTATAGTGCAAGAGCAAACGCACCGTGGTGCGATGGCATACGGACCAGTATCCGTTCCCCATCGCACCACGGTGCGTTTTTATAACTACCCTGATGGAGATGTCAGGCAAACATCAAGGTTTATGACGGTTTGCACGTTTGCGCCTGATTTCTGCTTTCATTTTAGCAGAACCTGAACCGTGCGAACCGGTTATGTATTTTTTCTTCTTGGCTTTGGTCTTTACTTTTGTCCCGGTTGCGGGCTTATCTTTTTTAGGACCTCCGCGAAATGTAATGCCATTTAGAATAACCTGGCTGATGTCGTCTCCTCCGTATTCCATAAGAATATTAATGATGGAAAAGTCTTACTCCGGTAAATGCCATTGCTATTCCATACTTGTCACAGGTATCTATGACATGGTCGTCGCGTACGCTTCCTCCGGCCTGTGCTATATATTCTACACCACTTTTATGAGCGCGTTCTACATTGTCGCCGAACGGGAAGAAAGCATCGCTGCCCAAACATACGCCCTTATTCTGGGCAATCCATGCCTTTTTCTCTTCACGGGTAAGAGGTTCAGGCTGTTCAGTGAAGAACTTCTGCCACTCTCCGTCTGCAAGCACATCCATATAGTCATCGCTGATGTATATATCAATGGTGTTGTCGCGGTCAGCTCTGCGGATGCCAGGGATGAAAGGCAGATTCATCACTTTGGGGTTTTGTCTTAACCACCAAATGTCAGCTTTGTTACCTGCCAGTCTTGTACAATGTATTCTGCTCTGCTGGCCTGCTCCAATACCGATAGCTTGTCCGTCCTTAACATAGCATACACTGTTGCTCTGGGTGTATTTAAGCGTGATGAGTGCGATAATCAAATCACGCTTTGCCGCGTCGGGGAAGTTCTTGCATGCGGTAGGAATGTTCTCGAATAGTGCAGGGTCGTCCAGACGTACTTCGTTGCGTCCCTGTTCAAAGGTAATGCCAAAAACCTGTTTGGTCTCGATGGGGTTGGGCGTATAATCCGGGTCTATCTGGATTACATTATATGTACCATTGCGCTTTTCGCGAAGAATCTGTAGCGCTTCTTCGGTATAGCTTGGCGCAATAACACCATCGCTGACCTCACGCTTGATGAGTGTGGCGGTGGCAGCATCGCAAGTGTCGCTCAACGCAATGAAATCTCCATAACTGCTCATGCGGTCGGCTCCGCGGGCACGGGCGTAAGCACAAGCGATAGGAGAAAGAGGAATCTTGACATCGTTTGTAAAATAAATCTGTGCAAGCGTATCGTCCAAGGGAAGACCTATGGCAGCACCGGCTGGACTGACATGTTTGAAACTGGCTGCAGCAGGCATGCCAGTGGCCTGTTTCAGTTCGCGAACCAATTGCCAGCTGTTCAATGCGTCAAGAAAATTGATGTATCCGGGTCTACCGTTGAGTACTGTTAAAGGCAATTCACCCTCTTCCATGTAAATTCTTGAGGGCTTCTGATTGGGATTGCATCCGTACTTGAGTGCAAGTTCTTTCATACAAAGCAGTATTTAGATTAATAAAAAAGTGGAGCTGGAGGGGATTGAACCCTCGTCCAAACAGGGACACCCTGTGCTTTCTACACGCTTATCCCAGCCTTGGCTTTTCGGATGCAGGCAAGACCTGGGCCACCAACCTACACCTTATCCCTAAAGTCTTCATTGTACAATGCAGGGCCATTGCCAACTATCCCCGATTTTCCTGTGCCACTGATTCAAATGCTTCGGAGCAAGAGCCTTTGAGTGACATCTCGTCAAAGCACCTTGTGCCTTGATAAAGCCATATCTACTATACTTCGATTAAGCAGCGAGAGCGTAAGTATTTTCGCCAATTAAATCTTTGGTAACTATGGATTATAGTGAGCAATCACCGACTCACTGCGTGCTTACACAAACCATCATCCTGCTGTCAAATCCATGTCAGCCCCATTATGTTCAGATGAAATTTGTCTGCTAATTTGCCGCAAAGATAGGGTATTATAACGAATTATGCAAGTATAGAAGTATAAATTTTCAAGCCGCGGACGTAATGGATAGAATATTGCGGAAAAGTTTGTGTATCACGAAAAAAGTATATTCCTTTGCACAATAAAAGTAGGCCGATTTAGTTTTTACATATAGAGTAAGACAATATGTGCAAAACAAATCGGCAGATATTATTATGATACAACAAATCTACGCGGATATGGTCATAAAGGACGGCATGAGCCGGACGGAACGGATATTAAAACGAACAATAGACTTTATTCTTTCATTAATTGGGCTTGTCATCTTGTCTCCAGTTTTTCTGTTGGTATATATACTTTTGAAGAAACAGAATGACGGTCCGGTTGTTTTCCGGCAAGAAAGAATCGGCTATAGGGGTAAACCATTTTTTATCCTGAAGTTCAGGACAATGCGGACAGACAGCGAAGAAAACGGCACACCCCAATTGGCCTGTAAAGGGGATGACAGGCTCACGCCTGTAGGCAAATTCCTCAGAGAACATCATTTGGACGAATTACCCCAGCTCCTGAATGTATTTATGGGAGAAATGTCCTTTGTAGGTCCGAGGCCAGAACGCCAATATTTCATAGACCGTATAATGGAAGTAAATCCCGACTATGAATACATCTATCTGATGAGACCGGGGCTGACTTCCATGGCAACGATATATAACGGCTACACAGACACAATGGAAAAAATGTTAATCCGTTTACAGATGGATCTGGACTATCTGAAAAACCGTTCGTTGTGGCTCGACGCAAAAATAGTCTTTACCACAGTACGTTTTATCGTTTACGGCAAAAAATTCTGATTATTTAGTATCATTAAAGTACCATTTCCCGGCATAGGGTCATGAATTCCTTGAATAACATGAAATATAGATTAAGCTTAATTATCTTTTTCTGCTTCTGCTCATTTATGGTCTTTGGACAGTCCATGACAGACGAACAAGTAGTCCGTTTTGTGAAGAAAGAAGTGGAAAAGGGAACCGATCAGCAAACAATAGTAACCAAACTGTTGCAGAAAGGAGTTTCTGCGGATCAGATGCGCAGGATAAAGAAGAAGTACGATGCAGAACAAAGCCAGTTAGGCGCTGTTGACCTGACCGGCTCAACAGAACAGCAATCGGGTACATCCAGAATGCGTACATCCAAGGAAAAGGCAGCAGACGAAGCCTTGAAGAAGCGTGGCTTTATGGTCAGGTCGCAAATGGAAGAGAAGGGCAGAAAGCCTTTGCTGGAACGAGAACAAGAACTTAACGATGAAGTTGGTTTTCTGGACATCGACTCTCTTATCTATTATCAGAATTATTTCCGTGATGAGAGCGAAGTCTTTGGCCGTAACATTTTCAACAATGCAAATCTGACATTTGAGCCGAATCAGAATATGCCCACTCCGGCCAACTATCGATTAGGGCCTGGAGATAATGTCATAATTGACATTTGGGGAGCCAGTCAGGAAACGTTTGAGGCCGTTATCTCTCCAGATGGCGTGGTAGTACTTCAAGGAGTCGGCCCCATCAACTTGTCTGGTTTGAGTGTTCAGAAAGCCAATGAGGTTATTAAAAACAAGTTAAGCCAACACTATGCGGACTGTAACTTCAGCCTCTCTGTAGGTGACACCCGCACTATCACAGTGCAGGTGATGGGCGAGGTTAATGTGCCCGGTACATATACACTGAGCAGTTTGAGTTCTGCTTTCAATGCGCTGTATGCTGCTCAGGGCATCAGTAAGATCGGAACCTTGCGTAATATTAAGGTTTACCGCTCCGGGAAGGTGGTTTCTGTTATAGACGTATATGACTATTTGCTTAATGGCAACACCTCGGGAGACATACGCTTGACAGATAATGACGTAATTGTAGTAGGACCGTATGAATGTCTGGTCAATGTTCGCGGAAAGGTCAAGCGCCCAATGTTCTATGAAATGAAGGCTGGCGAGAGTGTGGGCCAAGTTATTGATTATGCCGGAGGATTTGCCGGTAATGCCTATACCGATAACGTGCGTCTGACCCGTAAGAAGGGTGCTGAATATAGCATGCATACCATTGACGAGTTTAAGATGAACGCTTTTGATCTGGCGGATGGAGACTCTTTGTACATTGATAGTGTAAGCCCAAGATTCAGCAATATGGTTGAGGTGCGCGGTGCAGTGATGCACCCTGGCCAGTTCCAACTCGGCGCTAAAGTTTCCAGTGTGAAGGAACTGCTTAAGGCGGCTGACGGACTTCGAGAGGACGCGTTTGTAAGCAGAGTGGTTATGCACCGTCGTCGTGAAGACCTTACTTTGGAAATGGTTTCCATTGACCTTGAAGGCATTATGAACGGATCAAAAGCAGACATCCCTTTAAAGAAGAACGATGTTCTCTTTGTCCCAAGCACTATAGAAATGCGAGGGGAACAGACGTTGAAAATCTCTGGAGAAGTGATGTATCCCGGAACGTATCATTTTGCGGAAAACACATCGGTTGAAGATTTGATCCTTCAGGCTGGCGGACTGACTGATGCCGCATCTATGGCAAAGATTGATGTATTCCGAAGAATCAGAAATGAAAAAGCATCAGAAACAGATGTGGTGCTGGCTGAGAGCATAACCCTTTCTTTGCAGGATGGTCTGAGACAAGGTGACTCCACCTACATTCTGAAACCTTATGATGTAGTAGTTGTACGTAAAAGCCCGGGCTACAGCGAGCAACAAAATGTAACTGTAAAGGGCTGTGTCAACTTTGAAGGAGAATACGCCATGACAAGTCAGAATTATCGTTTAAGTGACCTGATTAAGGCAGCCGGCGGACTTTCATCCATTGCTTATGCCAAGGGTGCGCGCCTTATTCGTACCCTGACCGAAGAGGAACGAATCCAAAATGAAAGTTCGCTCAGAAAAGCCCAGATACAAATGTATGAAGAAGCCATGCAGGAGGAGAAAGACTATGATGTACAGCGTGCCGATTCTCTGTTAAGCCTAAAAATGGACTTGGGTTATACGTATCCTGTAGCTGTAAATCTGGAGAAGGCATTAGCGGAGCCAGGAGGTGCAGAAGACCTGATATTGCGAGAGGGTGACCGCCTGACCATACCGCAATACAGTAATACGGTAAAAATTAGTGGCGAAGTGGTTTACCCCATCTCAATCAATTACAAGAAAGGTGAACCCCTCAGTTACTACATCAAACGTGCCGGAGGTTTCGGAAACATGGCCAAGAAACGCGGAGCCTATGCCATCTATATGAATGGTGCTGTAGAACAATTGGGCAGACGGTCTGGTAAAGACATTGAGCCTGGATGTGAAATAGTTATACCTACCAAAAAGCAAGGCAAACGTATGACAACCGGCGAGGTGATGGCAATCGCTTCAGGAGGTGCGTCATTGGCAAGTGTGGTTGTTGCATTGATAAGTATATTAAAATAAGGTCAATGAATAATACAGAAGGTAAAAAATATAGTAACGATGAGGTAATAGACCTGCGCGTACAGTTTGCGAAATTGTGGAAACGCAAAAAACTGTTCATCTGTGTATGGATAACAACTTTTGTCCTTGCATGCGTATATATTTTACCACAGCCCCGTACCTACACAGTGGATCTGTCGTTAGCTCCTGAGATGGGCGGTGCTTCTGCAACAGGAACACTGTCAAGTATCGCAAGTTCGTTCGGTTTTAATCTGGGAAATGCGGAAATCAGCGATGCCTTTTATCCTGAACTGTATCCAGATTTGTTGTCTACCAACAAGTTTATTGTGGATCTATTGTATACTCGTGTGCAAACGGCCGACGGTGCTGTAGATACAACATACCTTAATTATATATTGCGGCATCACCGGAAAAATCCGTATATGAGGCCTTATACATGGTGTCGTGCGCAGATAAACAAACTTTTTGAAGAGGAAGCACCTCCCATTAGCCATACCAGGAGGATGAACCCGCACCGTTTGACCCGTCGAGAAGATGCCATCGTCAACAAAGTGCGCAAGTCCATCCAATGCGATGTGGATATTAAGACTAATGTTATCACAATCGGGGTTAAAGATCAGGACCCGTTGGTGTGTGCCACTATAGCTGATTCCGTGCGTGTCAAGTTACAGGATTTCATTACTGCTTACCGTACCAATAAGTCACGCATAGACGAACAATATTACAAGCAACTGGCTGATAGTGCGCGGATTGATTATGAACAAAAAAACAAGTTGTACAGCCAGTTCTGCGATGCGCATAAGAATGTAGTTTTGCAAAGTTATCTGTCAGAACGTGACCGTTTGGAGAATGAGTTGCAGACAAGCATGAGTACATACAATGCTATGCAGGCACAATACCTTGCAGCAAAAGCAAAAGTGCAGGAACAGACTCCAGCATTCACCGTGCTCCGTGCTCCCAGTGTGCCGGTAAAGCCAAACGGGCCGAAGCGAATGATTTTTGTGGCAGCAATGCTTTTCCTTTCAACTATTGGGACATGTATTTATCTTTTCCGAAAAGAACTGGTGTCCCAGTTCGTAGGAAGTGTACAGAACTAAAAGGCATTACGTCATGAAGAATCCGTTCATTATCCCTAAGGATACGCTGAACCGACTTTTTTTATGGCACAAGCCTAATTTGTCGCAACTGTTTCTTATTCAAAAGCGGACAATTGCTTTATTGCTTTTTTATTTTGGAATAATCATTGTCTATTTCGCTTCGCTTACGCCTTGGTTCCTTTGGCCTATACAACGCTACTATATGCCTATGGCATTTTTGCCAATAGTAGCATCCATGTTACTTTCGTTGCGTCTCAAGGCACCATTGTTTACCCGTAAAGATTACTTCCTTCCCACAGTGACTATGTCCTTATTCCTGTTGATGATGGCATTAAGCAGCGGAAGAAACATCAACGGAATATTCATGGTCTTTTTCAGCACCACTGTATATCTTTCCATTTTTAAGGTAGATATTCCGGAATTGCACAAACTGAGTGATATGCTGGCTACAATAATGGCTTGCATTTTAGCGGTTTCCATTCCCTTTTTCATTTTGCACCTTATCGGTTTCTCCCTACCGCATTCACGAACCGGACTGGGAGATTATATGTTTGATAATTATCGCTTCTTCCTGATAGACGACCGCTCAAACTGGGAACTCATTCCCCGTTTTCATTCAGTATTTGTAGAACCCGCTCATTTGGGTATGGCCTGCGTCACATTGCTATATGCACAAGCAGGCAAATGGGACACATGGCGATGCCGTATATTGTTTCTGGCGCTTTTCATGTCGTTCTCCCTTGCTGCCTATGCGTGTATGGTGGCAATGCTGTTCTCTGTCTCTTGGATGAAAGGTAAGGCTGTGATAGGAAAGATTCTGATATTGGGTAGCATTATCCTTACAATTGGTGTAAGTTCTATGTTTTACAACAAAGGTGACAATCTAATAAACAATCTGATTGTTAACCGTCTTATGCTGGATGAAGAAGGCGAAATGGAGGGTAACAACCGAACCTCCGACCTCTTCACAAGAGAATATGAAAAAATGATATCTTCTGGCGAAATCCTATTTGGGAAGGGCAATGAAGAGTTGGCAAAGTTCGGATTTGGCAACTCTGGATATCGTGTTTTCATTTACTGTTATGGAATTATTAGTGTATTCTTTCTGTGTCTGATGTTTTTTGCTTTATCCCGTACCAGCACAAACAAAAGGGCATGCCTTTCTATGCTTTTGGTCCATGCCCTCTCCTTTTGGGCACACGGAATACCCCATCGTCCGTATATTTATATATCCCTGTATGTGCTATTATTCAGTACTATATATCCGCCCAAACCTATTTTAACTGATAAAGCCAATGACTCCGGCCAATAGAATAATCATAAACACAGTTGTGCAGTATATTCGTTCCATAGTGTATGTGCTGCTCACTTTGTTCTCCACCCGATACGTGTTGGATGCAATGGGACATTCTGCTTATGGTGTATATGGCGTTGTAGGAAGTGTAGTGTATATGGCTGGCTTTATAACCCAGTCTCTGGCTACCAGCACCCAGAGATTCCTTTCTTACTCACACGGACTTTCAGATAAAGACGAACTGAATAAGATTTTCACAAATGCCTTCTTCCTTCATGTCGTTGTGGCATTGTCAATTGTTGGCATTATGGCAATATTACAACCAGTCTGTATGGGACACCTGACAATACCGGCAGAACTAAAGTCGGCAAGCGTATTTGTATATTATATGGTTATAATGATGGTGATGCTCACATTTGTCACATCGCCTGTCCGGGCCTTGTTTATTGCCCGTGAAAACATAATATTCGTATCCGTCATAGAAATGCTGGATGCCGCACTAAAGTTAGCAGGAGCATTGGTTTTGCCATTCATCCCTTTTGATGCCCTAAAGATGTATAGCGCCATGCTCTTGTCTGTGACCATGTTCAATTTTCTTTTATATTACATCTATGCCAGGATAAAGTATGAAGAATGTCAGCGCCTCAGATTCAAGTTCGTGTCGTATTCATACATCGGGCGCCTGCTGAATTTCGCTATATGGAATGTCTATGCCGTAGGCGCGACTGTTATGCGCACGCAAGGCCTTGCAGTTATCTTTAACCGTTTTTTAGGCACCATCGCCAACGCTGCCTACGCTATTGCATTACAAGTATCAAATGCGGCAGGATTCATAGCTTTGTCTGTTTTAAACGCAATCAATCCGCAACTAATGAAGGCAGAAGGAGCGGGAGACCGTAAACGAATGTTGTATCTGAGTATGATAGAAAGCCGCTATGCTTTCCTTACGATGGGAATAATCCTTATCCCCGTTATAGTGGAAATGGATGAAATCCTTTGCTTTTGGTTGGGAGATGTTCCCCACTATGCCGCCTTGTTCTGTCGTTTTGTACTTGCAGCCTATATAATGGATCAGTTAACCATTGGCCTGACTTCTGCTAATCAGGCAATTGGTAAGATCCGGAATTATTCGTTGCTCATAAGTACTATCCGGCTCATTACTCTGCCTGCCGCATGGGCCTGCTTGGAATTGTCGTTATCTCCATTTTATGTAATGTGTTCCTATCTTTTTGTAGAAGCAATAATCGGAGTCATAAGAGTCCCTTTCATGAAATATACAGCAGGGCTACAGGTCTCTATATATATTAATAAGGTGTGTTTCCGTACTATTATCCCAATATTAGGCACTATCCTGACTGCATATTTGATATCTTCCAAGTCTAATTTCCAATATCGTTTTCTGTTGACTGAAATTGCGTCCGTCTGTATAGGGACAATTTTGGTGTATTTCTTTTCTTTGGACAACGAAGAACGCAGCTGGGTTCTAAATAAAATATCAAGGATAAAGCGTGCGCTATGATACAGATTAAAGATAAGAAGGATTGCTGCGGATGTACAGCCTGTATGTCGATATGTGCCCATAGTGCAATTTCCATGGTCAGTGATGATTGTGGTTTTGTTTTTCCTGAAGTGAATTCAGAACTGTGCGTCAACTGTACCTTGTGCGAACAAGTTTGCCCCATACAAAACATTCCGCACCCAAGCCCTTCCAAGCAAACCTATGTTACAATGGCAAAAGATCCTGACGAACAGAGAAGCTCAACTAGTGGAGGAGTGGCGTCTGTCCTTGCCCGTCACGTTATAGGACAATTGCATGGTGTGGTTTATGGATGTTCAGGCAAGGACTGCCATCATGTACGTCATATTCGGGTGGATTCTGTTGACGGGATTGACTCTATCAAAGGTAGCAAATACGTTCAAAGTAATATTCAGGGGATATTGTCTCTGGTGAAAGAAGACTTGAGGTCCGGACGTCATGTATTGTTCGTAGGTACTCCTTGTCAAGTGGCTGCGCTGCGCAACTTCCTGAGAAAACCCTATGAACGGCTTTGTTGTATTGATTTTGTTTGCCATGGCGTACCGTCCCAGAAAGTATTGACCTCTGCAATCCGTGAGCAGAAAACAGTAAGGTCTCCAAGAGAGGTGAAGTTTCGCATTAAGGAGAATAATAAGCCCTCGCAATACTGTCTGCAACTGGCTGATAAGAATTCATCAGTTTTGTATAAAGGAAGGTATGGTAAGGACTTTTTTATGACCGGATTCATTTATGCCCTGTTCTATCGTGAAAGTTGTTATGCATGTCCGTTCGCAAATACAAACCGAATGGGAGACATAACGGTGGGAGACTTTTGGGACAAGGATAAAGAGTATCAGTTCATGGCCGGCCATCAAAACGGACTTTCACAAATGCATGTCAATACATACAATGGGAGTCAGTTGATAAACCAAGTTAAAGGGAAACTGCTGATGGAGCCCATTGCATTGGGAAAGTTGCTTGTGCATAGCGAACAACTGAGCAAGCCAATGCCACGTCATAGAAATGCGGATATGTTCTGGGAACTTTATCACACAACCAGTTTCCAAACGGCTTGCAAGAAGGCTCTGGCAACAGAGTTCCGTCGCATCAAGTGGCAGTTCGCCATACGTTTTGTGTTCGCATTGCCAGGATTTCGCACGTTGTATTTCTGTTTTAAAAAGAAAGCTAAAAAATGAATATAGGACTCGTATCATATCATCGTGAACCTAATTACGGCACAATGCTTCAGGCATACGCATTAGCTAATGCCGTTCAGCGCGAAGGGGTATCGTGTGCATATCTGGACTATTGGTTTGCCAGAAAACCAATATGGCGCAGACTTGCGTTAAAACTTGCTTGTGCCCTTGGACTTACGAATAAAGGAGAATTTGCATTCTTTGGCACAAAGGAATTCCGGTGTATCCGGGACAAGTTTGCAGCGTTCCATAAGGATTTCATCCCAGTTTCAAGACGCAGATATTATGCTGACAATATTGAATGCGCCTTGAATGATTATGACAAGTTCATAGTAGGCAGCGATCAGACATGGAGCCCGTATATGAACCGTAATCCACACAGCATAAATTTTCTTCAGTTTGTCGAAGATGGTGCAAGGAAGAGTGCCTATGCACCAAGTTTCGGCACGTTACGGATTACCAAGGATTTTGGGGAACGCTTGTCTGCACTTTTAGAGTCATTCAAATACATCTCATGCCGCGAGCGTCAGAATTGTGCGTATTTATCCTCGCTTCTAGACAGAGAAATAACCTATGTGGTTGATCCTACATTGTTGTTGGACAGTAAGGAATGGGACAAAATAGCCATACAGCCCAGTATGAGAAACGGAGAATATATCCTTGCCTATATTTTGGGAGAGAAAGACTGCATTACCCAATATGCCGAAATGTTAGGCGAAAAATATCATCTTCCAGTATATTACATCGCTACAAGGCCATGTTATCTACACAGACCTCATGTTCTGGACAAGGTTGGCCCACAAGAATTCATAGGTCTTATACGCAATGCGGCATATATTGTGACAGACTCATTCCACGGCACTTTGTTCAGCATAAATTATCAGAAAGAGTTCTATAGCTTTGCAAAACGCGAAGTGAAAATGGGAGAAGTCATGAACGATAACGACCGGATATTAGCCTTTCTCCAAGAATTGGGTCTGGAAAATCGTTTTAAGGAAGATGACGACATTTCTTTAGAGTTGCCCATTGACTATAAAAACATCCATGAGCATTTGGGCACTATGCGAACTTTCTCACGTTTGTATTTGCAGAAAATCATAAAGTAAGATTATGCGAGTGCTGTATATATCCAACGCTAATGCTATGGCTGGTGCCAGTCTGGCACTTCTTAACATCGTGCGGGAGATGCAAAAACGCGGTCACGAAACGCTTGTGGTTACTCCTACCGATAAGGGGCCTTTACCAGAAAAACTGGCTAAGGCGGGTTGCCTATGCATCCAAATTAACATGCGTGGAAATTTCTACCCCACAAATCCCAATCCTTTGTTTTATCTGCCACGGTTGTTCCTGATGCTGTTCCTGAACTATCGGGCATCAATCAAACTAAAAAGAATAATCCATAAGTATAAACCTGATATTGTACACACAAATGTTGGGCCTGTAAATGTTGCGGTCAACGTGTGTTCCAGTTTGAATATCCCGCATGTATGGCATCAGCGTGAATATATAGATATTGGCTTGGGCTATCATGTATTCCCCACTCATCAAAGTTTTTTGCGGCAAAGCCATCAAGAAGGAAATTATAATATTTGCATTACACAAGGAGTGTTTGAACATTCTGACTTTCGTAAAGGTGTTGATAAGGTTATATATGACGGAGTCTTCACAAATGCAAATCCCTTCCCTCCTTATGTTAAGGAAAAACAGAAATATATACTTTTTGTAGGTCGCATACATCCTTCAAAAGGGACGTTGGATGTAATCAGAGTGTTTTGCCGTTTTAGCAGAAAATTCCCTCAGTATAAACTGCTCATTGCAGGATCCTTCAACAGACAGAATAGGTATGTCGCAGAATGCTTTAAAATGGCAGAGGACCAAAATATGCAACAAAAAATATCCTTTTTAGGAGAACGTACAGATGTATATGAGTTAATGGCAAAAGCCGCAATGTTGGTTGTCTCCAGTCCTTTTGAAGGTTTTGGTTTTATAACAGCTGAAGCCATGCTTAATTATTGCCCTGTAGTGGGCCGGAACACAGGCGGTACAAAAGAGCAGTTCGACCATGGACTTAAACTAACAGGAAAAGAAATCGGTTACCGTTTCTTGAATGACAAAGAAATGCTGGATGCAATGTACAACGTTGTTGAAACAGATTGTACAGATATGTGCATCAGGGCGCACGATGTAGTCGTTTCTTCCTACACTATTGAGCATAATGTTGATCAAATAGAAGATTATTACAACTTTGTGCTGAAAGATTTTAAACACAATAAAAAAGTTTTTTAATAACAGACACAAATAACAAAATATTTACCTGCACTATCCGTTATTATTGTAGGAAGACATTTTTAATAGGGAAGCAAAAATGAACAATAGTATAGGACATATCCTGTTAATACTGCTTAATTTTCCGCGTATTCTGCCACATATTATATGCTATATGTGCAGTAACAATCGGACAATAATAAAAGAAGACTTATTGGCTCGCCCAACAAATTGGCACTTTTCCCCAAAAGAAAAAGGAGGAATGCTATTCAGACCTTTGTGTTTTTCACTTATTCAAGAACCTGAATTTCGAAATATCTTCTATCAGAGAATTGGTTTTACAAGACATTTTCTAAATGTCCTCTTGCCACGGGTATCCTCTATGCGTTTATGTAGCCATATCGGCCCTGGCTTTTATCCAGTCCATAGCTACTCAACAATTATTAACGGACGGGCCAAGATTGGCAAGAATTGTTCAGTGATGCATAATGTTACCATCGGAATAGGGAAGGGTGGAGTCCCTACAATTGGCGATAATGTCCATATCGGTGCCGGAGCAATAATATTGGGTGGTATAACCATAGGGAATAACGTCCGTATTGGAGCCGGTGCAATTGTTGTTGAAGATGTACCAGATAATTGTACGGTAATCTGTGAAAAAGCACGCGTCATTCACGAAACCAGACAGACATATTCTTCTATTTCTTAACCTATAGACTATAATAATTTTACATAATGAAGCCAAGAATCATTGCACTATATTTGCCTCAATATCATCCGATACCCGAGAATGACCAGTGGTGGGGAAAGGGATTTACCGAATGGACAAACGTGGCTCAGGCGAGGCCTTTGTTTAAAGGACATTACCAGCCTCGCATCCCTGCCGACTTAGGATTTTATGACTTGCGTTTGCCCGAGGTCAGAGAGCAGCAAGCCCAACTGGCACGTGAAGCCGGTATTGAGGGGTTCTGCTATTACCATTACTGGTTCGGGAACGGCAAACAATTATTGGAACGCCCCTTTAATGAGGTGCTGGCATCGGGCAAACCGGATTTACCCTTCTGCCTTTGCTGGGCCAACCACGACTGGACAAACAAAACATGGATAAAGGGGAAAAGCCACCGTCGCGACTCTATGATTATGCAGATGCATTATTCTATGGATGACCATGTCCGTCATTTCCATCATCTGCTGCCGGCGTTCCGTGATGCGCGATATATGACCGTAGACGGCAAGCCCATATTCGGAGTGTGGGCACCGCGCGACATCCCAGAGGTAAAGGCCTTTATAGATACCTGGCAAAGGCTTGCCCGTGAGAACGGACTTCCCGGAATACATTTTGTGGGATATACTGTCAATTCTTCCGGCCGTTCCGTACAGGGGAAAGGCGTATCGCTGTGGGCTACAGATGAAGCGGCCTTGCACTATAACCGTATTCTTGACCTGGGTTTTGATGCGGTCATATCATCGGGGCTGTCAAGAGCTCAGTCGTTATGTAAGGGCAAGCTGAGAATGTTGTTCTACTACGTCACAAAAAATAGTTTCCTGCCCACTTCCAACCGCTGCGATTACGAAGATGTGATGAAGAACTATTATGTGGAGGAAGATGCTTGGGAAAACGTTTATCCTACTTTGCTTCCTCAGTGGGACCGTACGCCCAGAGCTGGTATAGCAACCAATCCACTGATTAACAGTACACCAGAGAAGTTCCAGAAATCTGTAGAAGAAGCCATCCGCTTGATACAGCACAAGCAGCCCGAGCATCAGATTCTCTTCCTTAAGGCATGGAACGAGTGGGGTGAAGGAAACTATGTGGAACCAGACCTTCGATATGGGCATGGATGGCTCGATGCGATAAAGAATGCTATTGAGAAGTTTCAATAATTATAATGTATGAAGCCAATTTGTGTTTGTGGCCATTTTGCTTTTGGTAAGAACAAGCTTAACGGTCAGACCATAAAGACAATAATAACTTCGCAGGAACTTGCAAAAGCAATTGGCGAGGAGAACATGATGTATGTGGATACGGCAGGAATTCATTGTATGCTTATGCTCATCCCCAGGCTTTTTTGGGCAGCTATAAAGTGCAATCATATTCTCATCTTCCCAGCCCGGAAAGGTTTGCGCGTTATAATCCCAATATTGGCTTTTTTACGTTTATTTCTTTCATTCAAAACACATCATTTAGTAATAGGCGGATGGCTAGCAGGTGTGTTGGCTGAGAGACCCTCATTGGAAAAGATGTATGCCAAGGTTGTTACATATATCTATGTGGAAACATCCGTTTTAGGCCAGGCATTGAAAGAACGAGGATACTCACAAACGGTTCTAATGCCAAATTTCAAGAACTTAAAGATACTGGAGCCACAAGAATTGCCAGATTTCATTCCTAATGCCCCGCTACGGGTATGCACATTTTCAAGGGTGATGGAACAAAAAGGCATAGACGAGGCAATATGGGCGGTTACACGTGCAAATGAGAAATTAGGAAGAGTTGCCTACAGCCTTACCGTTTATGGCCCTGTAGAACGCGGAGAAGAGGAATGGTTTGAAAAGCTACAATCCAACATGCCGGACTGCGCTAAATATGGCGGAGTAATACCATACGATAAAAGTACTGAAGTGCTGCAAGGGAGCTTTGCCTTGCTATTCCCTACTCATTTCTACACTGAAGGAGTGCCCGGCACCCTTATAGATGCATACGCTTCGGGAGTGCCGGTAATAGCGTCCAGATGGGAAAGCTTTGCCGATGTGGTTGCAGAAGGTGAAACAGGTTATGGATACGCCATGGGCGAAGCAGATGCCTTATGCAAAATGCTTATTGATTTTGCACAGCATCCTGACAAAGTCCTTTCATTACGTGCAAACTGTATTGATAAGGCTAAAGATTTTCTGCCGCAAAACCTACTGCCGATATTGTTGGAACGTCTGAATTGAGTTTGCTCCAACGCGGTTGAATACATACCCGAAATTGTGGAAAACTGATATGGCTCGGTTTTCCACAATTTCTGTTTATAGACTTATTATTCTGTGTTGCAAGAGCCCCTTTTATTATCCCATGAAATAACAATGCTGTAACATTTTGGAAAGGCTGCACAGAAATTGTTGTAAGACAGCAATATAATTGTTGTTTTTGTACTGTGAAAGTATTGTTTCAGCTGCTGAAACATGTATTTCAGCTCATGAAACATGTATTTCAGCGGCTGAAATATGTATTCCAACTGCTGGAACAACAGTTGGAGTGTTAAGAAAAAACTTATTCAGTTAAATAAAAAAACAGTTTTACTACAGTCAGAACAAAAGTTCTATACAGACTAAAAACAAGAGGAGGATGATGTGGAAAATGTTATTCGCGGGAACTACCGGTGGCAATCGGTGCAGAAATGAAAAAGATATGTTCCAAAATCTTGACTAACAGAAAGATTAGTGCCATGCAACAGATGGAACACATCGAGATGAAATGCTGAGAGTTCCGCGATGGGGCCGTGGGTAGAATGCCGTAAATTGGAGAACTCAATCGATACTGCCGTTGTTAAGGCACGGAACTCATAGGTGTTGGGATAGATGGGGGGAGTAACGTTACGACTCCCCGTTGTATTTCAAATCCACCAATTTGCCTTTTTCCAACAGATACCATGGCTTATACCACGTTATCAATCCGCCTAAGGAGCTGAAGGTCAGTTCGCCGAAGTACACTTTTCCGTCCACTTCATAGAAATCCACACGGACTTGGGGGAAGGGCTTGGAAAGAATCTTTGCGTAACGAATCATGTCCTGCAATCCTTTAGGACGTGGAATAGGCTTGGTATAGAGAGGATATTTCTCTGACGAATTCATACGTTCGGGGTGAGCGTTCCAGTCCAGGTCATAGCAGTTTACACTGGCATGCCCTCCATCGCTCTTGCGGTCAATACAGACAAAAAATGAATGGGGTTGGCCACAGAAACACCATAATTTGTAATCAATGATTGAACCGTTCTTTTTGTCAAAAGGCAACAATTTTTCTGCCATGACCATAGGGGGGATGTCTCTGTATTGTGGATCTGCGGAAAGCGCACCAATGTGCCGGGCAGAGAACCATCTGTCCACCTCGGCACGTATCTCGCTTATTTCCCTTGCTGTAAGCTTAGACTTGTTACGGACGGCGAGGAAGGTGCCGCGGCCGTCACCATTATTGGATTTCAGCATGAACTCTTCGGGCAACTCGTCAAACGGGATTTCATCGGCGCTTCTCCACGCCCCGTAAAAAGGAATCAATGCCTCTTCCAATCCACACTCCCTGACATATTCGCGCACACGGACTTTGTCTGCGAGGACAGTCCAGCGTGATGTGTCTGAATAAAGTTTCTGGTAAAGAATCTTCTCGTTCAGATTCTTGGGCGTCTTCAGATTAGGGAATTTCCTGAATCGGAGAAAATATCTTGTACGCACTACTGTGCCGGGAAAATGCTGCGCAATTGCAGATACGAAGTTTCTCAGTTTACTCATAACTCTTTTGATACACTTTTATCCAGTCGAACTGGGTTTCGTAGGTTTTATCCAAATCGGCCTTTATCCCATGCACGCCATGCATAATACTTTGGTTGAGCAACAGGTAGAAGGGAACGTCAAAGGTCCATTCGTTTTGGACATCGCCTGTCTTGGGCTTATGGTGGCGGCCTGTAATCTTTCCGTCTACAGACCAATGGATATACTCAGGCGTCCATTTAATGGCATAGATGTGCCATTTGTTTACCTCAACCCGTTCCATGAACGAATTTTTTATGCCGTGTCTGGGCGTTTTGGTTGTATATTCTGTGTGAAAGGCATGGCGTGCTTTGCGGTCATTGCCTACCATCTCTACTATATCTATCTCTCCGTAAGGTGGAACGTGGCCTTTCTTCCATTGCCGTCCCATCCATGCCGCCGGAAAGTTGCCAGGCTGGAGGTTGGTCCGCATCCGCACTTCCACCCTGCCATATTTGAAGGCAAACTTGTCTTTTGTCCAGATGGCGCCGGTCAGCATGGCGGCGCTGTCCTGTGAACTGTCTTTGTTGGGGATGGCTCGGCATATCAGTTTGCCTTTCTTTATCCGTATTACCTCCTTGTCCTTTGAAATCCAGCGCGACCAGGTACTGTTTCCGCGCGGAGGGATGCTCCAACGGGCAGTATCCAACTTGTCGCCGTTAAAATGGTCTTCAAAAACAAGTTCATAGCCATCCGTCTTCTCTCCCTTTGGGACAGGCCATGCGGCATTTGCCTTGATGAAGAGGCAAAAAGCGAATGCGACGATGACAAACGTGCTGATAATGACAAAAAGTTTCTTCACTGCCGATATTACAATTTCATGCAAAGTTAGCTATTTAAAATGAGATTGCGCCTCTTTCTCATAATAAAATCCGGATACGGCAACTTTTCTCAAATGTTTTTTGTAATTTTGCCTTGAACTCTATAATAATCAATGTTAAGATATATGCACACAATACGAATCAAGATGCAGTCGGTACTTGCCATGCTGTTTGTGATGACGCTACCCGTTGCGGCACAAGAAAATTTGTCAAAGAGTGAGGCAGAGGAGAAACGTACTCAGATAATAGAAACATGGGGAAAGGCCAAGGAGACGCAGTTCCGTAAGATTCTGGAAGTACAGAATGGTGCATCTCCAACCATTTACAATGGGAATGATTCCTTGCCGTTCTGGTATACCGCCTATGGAAATGCGCCGTTTGGCGACCGAAGCCTGTGGATTTCCATGCATGGTGGCGGTGGTACCACACATAAGGTTAATGACGGACAATGGAACAATCAGAAACATCTTTACAAACCAGCGGAGGGCATATACGTTGCACCGAGAGCACCGTGGAATGCCTGGAATATGTGGTTCCAGGAGCCGATAGACAAGATGTTTGAAGAACTGATCCAGATGATGATTGTCTGCAAGGGCGTTAATCCGAACAAGGTATATCTGATGGGATATTCTGCCGGCGGTGACGGAGTATGGCGGCTGGCACCCCGAATGGCCGACCATTTTGCGGCGGCTTCCATGATGGCCGGACATCCGGGCGATGTAGGACTTCAGAATCTGCGCAACCTGCCTTTCATGATTTGGTGCGGAGCCGAAGATGCCGCATATAACAGAAATGATGAATGTGCAAAGAGGGGTAAGGAGATGGACTCTCTGCAACTGAACTGCCCTGAAGGTTATATTCACCAGACTCACATATTACCCCAAAAGGGACACTGGATGGATCGTGAGGATGCTGCCGCATTGCCTTGGATGGAGAAGTTTGTCAGGAATCCGTATCCTGATACCATCATCTGGCGTCAGGAAGATGTGCTCCGCGACTGCTTCTATTGGATTTCCGTCCCGAGGGAGGAAATTGCGCGTGGCAAGGAAGTAAGAATCTCTGTAAAAAAGAACACCATACACATAGAGCGTTGCGATTACAGCCGCCTTACGCTTAATCTGAACGACAACATTGTGAATCTGGACAAGAAGGTAAAGGTAAAGAAGGACGGGAAGGTGCTATACAATGGCAAGGTTTTACGTTCGGCACAGGTTATGGCGGAAACCATGGAGCGACGGGGAGACCCCATGTATTGCTTCCC
This sequence comes from Bacteroidaceae bacterium, assembly GCA_017935785.1. GTDB lineage: Bacteria > Bacteroidota > Bacteroidia > Bacteroidales > Bacteroidaceae > Physcousia. The sequence goes on along the minus strand of JAGBGU010000042.1, from coordinate 17,364 downwards.
TGCCCGGCTGGTTGTGGATACGCAAAGGCATCAATAGATATCGCCACCGGTTTTGAAGGATTCATCTGAAAAGACATCATTTATATTTCAAACTTAATATTTTTGCGAATGAAAAGAACGATAATTGCGCTTACTTTGGGAATCTGCACATTGACTTCCTGTAAGCAAAACAAGCCCGAACCTCAATGGGAATCTATTTTCAACGGTAAAGACCTGACGGGTTGGACAGTAAAAATTACGGGTTATCCTTGTGGCGAGAACTTTGCGAATACGTTTCGTGTTGAAGATGGGGTGCTAAAAGTTGTATATGATGGTTATGATGAGTTTAACAACCGCTTTGGCCATATCTATACTGACAAGGAATACTCCTATTATAAGCTGCGTTTGCAATACCGCTTTGTAGGTGAGCAGGTTAAAGGCGGGCCGGGATGGGCCGTACGTAATAGCGGCGCTATGCTTCATTGCCCGGATCCTAATACAATGCATTTAGACCAGGATTTTCCGGTTTCCATTGAAGGCCAGTTTTTAGGCGGGGATGGGGTCAACGAACGTCCCACTGGAAATATCTGCACTCCGGGCACAGAGGTCTTTATCGCAAATGAGAAATACGTTGAACATTGTGCTACTTCAAACTCCAAGACATATCACGGAGACCAATGGGTGACTGCCGAATTTGTGGTTTATGGTGACAGCCTTGCCCATCATATTATTGAGGGTGACACGGTTCTGACTTATACGAACATGACTATTGGCGGAGGCGGTGTTTCTCCCGATCCCGGCTATAAGGCAGGAACTCCATTAGGCAAAGGCCGTATCTCGCTGCAGTCAGAAAGTCATCCGGTAGAATTTAAGAATATTGAGATAATGGATTTAAGTCCATTGTACGAAAAGGAATAATACATTTTAAGAATTAAAAACGAGAGGGGGAGGCAAAAACTATACGTTTTGCTTCCCCTCCTTGCTATGAGAAAATCCTGCTTTTTTGCGATGAAGGCACAATCGGTGCCTACTCTTTCATCCGGTATACCATAACCTTTGCAAATGCGTTCTCCTCGTTCATAATAAGATAGCTGCCATCTGACTGCCGGTAGGCATTGATACAATAGTTGAAGTCGGCCCATCCACTTTGTTTGTGCACACTCTCGTCCGGTCTCAATTCTCCCCGTTTCTGCCCGTCGTTTCGGTCATAGATATGGATGAGACCCTCACGGGCTATGGATACAAAGATGTAATCTCCTTCCACGCAAAAAGCTTTGGCATTTGTATAGTCTTTACCCGAACCGTCTTCGTGATGGAAGGGAATGAAGAAACGCATATCTGCCTCAGCCGGTGTATCGCTGTTCTTTTTCAGGAAGTCCTTGCATTTCACAATGGTGCTTCCCATGCACCACCAAGTATCTTTGGGGTCAGGGCGTTCCTCTGAGAAACCCGCTACGAATAATTCGTCCTTTTCCGGGTCGTACCAGATTCTCTTTACACCGTTGCAGCCTTGGGGAAGCGAAAATTGCTTGACAACATCGTACTGGGGAATAGCGTCCTTGTTCAAGCCTTTCATTTTCCAGAACAAAATGCCATGCTCGCGAATACCACGCCAGATATTGCCGGCGTGATCCACAAAGAAACTCATGCTGAAAGGATTTATCTCTTCCATGTTTGCCCATTCTTGCGCATCCCTTTTGGCATCACCATTGCGGTCCACCCAAAAGCGGAGCGGTCTTTTTCCGGGATCACCGTTGTTGGCGAACATGAAGGGAATGCCCACATAACCATGCTTTTTCTCGTCGAAGCGATAGCCGGCCATCATGCCACCATACATGTCGGAGACGAAGAGGAAAGACTTGCCGCCTATATTGCGTTTCCAGCATGAAGTAATGAACGCTCCGTCCGTTACTACACGCTCATCATCAGGGAAAGTGAAGGGATCTGCGGTATAAGCCACCAACTTATCTATGCGAGTTCCGGTTTTTTTAAGGTCTATTCCATGTATCTTCTCTGGTGTGTACATCATACTGGAGTTTTGGCGATCAATATCAGCAGTTGCAGTGAAAATAAGTCCCTCGGTTTTCCATAACGCTTTTCCATTCTTTTCTATATAAGCCTCAAGCACTGTACCTCGTCCACTGCTTACGCTGGTGTTACTGATATAGATATTGCCTTTAGCATCCACGCCGGCACCCGTAGGGCCGGAAAATCTTAATGGACCCACCTCACCTTTTTTGTAGTTCCCTGTTTGTGCAAACACACCTCCTTTGTTGCCGAAAGTTCCCGCCAGTTGCGGTTGCTTGTAGATATTGCTGTAAATTAACACATTCAGGTCTTTTCCCCTATTGGGTAGCAACAAACGCTGACGTTTGGTGTCGATACTGAACGACACGGCATTTACATCTTGCGGAATTTTTATGGTCTGCGGCAGTCTTTCTCCCGTAGCAGCTTTCATACGGATGATGCTGTCGTCCTTCATCATCCACAACCCGTCCTGATCATCGGCATAAAGGATGCCACCGGGGCAGGGCAGGGGATAGCCCTTCTCGTATTTCATGGTTTGCGCATCATATATCTTGATAGAGTCGGGGTGTTGTCCCTCCTTCAGACCACTGATGGCTACATATAGTCTGCCCTTGCCTATGGCCAGACCTTTTGTCTGCCTTTGTTTTTCCTGTGCCACAATCAGCATGTCGCCCTTGTAACCATATCCACCAGGGAAAGGCGCAGCCAATCCGGTTTCTCTGTCATATCGGCGGATGGTCTTCCATTCTGTGGTATTGTCGCATGGCGGAAACTGTCTGAGATTGTTATTGTTCAGTCTGTCGTTTCCGCCATCACAACCATGCTGCGTCAGCAATTGATAGACATATTTGTCGTCCAATACGACCTGCACACCGGAAAAGCGGCCCCAACCTCCTGTTCCCGAACCTTCGGGGCGGCTAATAAGTTTTCCGTTTCGGAACACGCCCACATTGGTGCCGCCCTCGTCCCAACTACAGATTGTCGCTACTGTGCCATCAGAATGGACATACATGTTGAGCATGTCATGTGGGATATGACTCTCTTCCCAACCACCGTCGTTAGCAATCCATGAGGTGGTGAAGTTCTGACTTTCTACCGTACAACTGATTCCGCACGAAAGCAAAATGGCAGATAAATGTCGGTTCATTATTTATATGTTTTACTTGTATACTTTCCCCGGAGCAGGATATTTCTTGGCAGCATCGTCCAGCACCAGTACCCAGTCCATAGCCTCGCCCGGCATAGGAGGAATGAATGAACGAGGTTTGCCATCGTTTACGAATTTCCCTATCTTTGTAGCTTTCCCCGTTCTGGGGCAATACCACCATGCCGTAATCTTCTCGGCTTTCAGCATATTGGTCTTTACGGAGAAACTGCGTCCGATGGGCGCATATACCATGGCATAAGAACCTTCGCTGTCCATGGTGGCCACAAAGCGGTAACGTCCGGCTCCGGGAATTGAGGAGTGCACTTCGTCCTGCACAATGAAGTCTGGCGAGGGAATACGGGTAAAATAGGGTCTAGACTCCATCAGTGTCCGAAGATAGACTGCCTGGCCTGCTGCCGGCTGGTCTATAGCCTTGTACCAGGGCATCAGAGGGCGGTTGATGGGCCCGCGTCCTTTCTCCTTTTCGAACATCTGCCAAACGGAATGGTGTCCGTATGTCACACCGGCAGAACCATAGAATACGCTCCAATAAAGCACCCTGCGCACATCCCATGCATTGGAATGTCCTTCGTTGTCCGGGTTAAATTCCAAAGGATGGTCTTCATAAAGCGGCTCTATTTCCATAATCGGTTTTGCAGGATTGCGGAAAAAGTCGTCCATAACTTGTTGGTTGGAGTTGTAGCGTTGGTTGTGTCCGCTCTGCCGGCCGTTGAAATTGAGCCACTCATCCTGATGGAACCATTTGGAAGAAGTTTGCCAACCGGTGGGATGGAATGTCATCAGACTTTCTTTGTCCACACTACGGATTCCGCGTGCCATGGCTCTAATGACAGCCTGCTCATGTGGACTGTCCGGATTGCGGTCGCCTCCAAGAATCCAGATAACATCATATCCGTGATAACGTTCGGCTATCCATTTTCCATAGATTTCCGCATTCTGTTCATTGAAGATGGGATTGTTGTCTTTCCACCAGCGGCCCCAAGTGGGCAGCAGTCCCACGTACATTCCTTTAGCGTTTGCTTGCTGAACGATGTAATCTACGTGATCCCAATAGTCATTGTTGTCCCCTTCCTTTGTGGCCGGCCGTGCCGGGTTGCGGTCCACAAGCGGCTTGTGTCCGTAAGCGTTCGGCACATCCACACCCTCTACCTCAGAAAGAGCCACTGCCTGGATGACGTTATAGCCTTTCCCGGCACGGTTGTCCAGATATTGGCCTGCTTCCTCGCGGTTAAGGCGGTGGAACAGTTCCCAGGCAGTATCGCCCAAATAAAAGAAAGGCTTTCCGTCGGCATATTGCAGATAATGTCCGTTGGGAGAGACTTGCAATGTCTGTAATTCGTTGGCGCATGCGGCAGAAGTGAAAGCCATCAGCGCCACAGCACTTTGTAACAATATACTACGTTTCATAATAATTATGGTATTATAAATTTATTTGTATACTTTGGGATTTAACAGAATGTCCATCGTGAATTTCTTGACTGCTGCCTCGTTCTTTTCTGTGAACTTAGTGATATGCAAAGCTTCTGTGCCTTCTCCGCGCACTTCCTTCAGTTCCGCATCCGAGAATATATTGGGTAACCAGGCATGGATGAAAGTGCCGTCTCCGTATGCGTCACCGTATATCCTTTCGTCATCATTACTATATTCGCGACGATTGCGGAACTGGTGTACCAGATGATCAAGCATGGGGACATTCATGTCCGTGAAAAGTTTCCATTCGCCGCTGTTCTCATCGTTGTCGCGTGCATAAGCGTTTGCCGGGCGTGGTAGCACATTCCATTCGTTTTGATTCTTTTTGACAATCCACCAGTTGTCAGCTCCCCAACTTACAACCCTGAAGTTCTTTGCCACAAGTTTGGATGCCCATTCATAATGCCCGTTATAGACTCGTACATCAGTATAATAGACTATGCATTTGTCTGCAATGCTGGGATCCATGCAGAATGCCGATGCCAACGTTCCCGATTGTCCACCGATATTTATAATAATAGGGAGTTTTGGATGACGTTTATGGTGTTCATTGATTAACTTGATGTATAGCCGTGCTCCTTCTGAATCAATTTGTTCACCAGCCTTTTCACTGTCGGCCAATGTGCCTACTGTGATAGGAGGGAGCAACTTTTCGGATATTCCGCTTTTGATTGCCAAATCACGGGATTCATGGGCAGTTGGAATCATCTCGGGATGACTGAACCCCCAACCGTCTGTAAGTACCGGGGTAATTATAAGTGCGGCTATTTTCAACTTCTTCAGCGATGCCATTGCATACATCCACTCATCTTCAAATACGTCATCATATACATCATTGTCGTATATAACTGGGTTCTTTACACGTTTGCCTTCTTTTACGGTAATTCCGTGAATATACAGGCCTTTTGGATAACCAGGTCTGTCAAATCCCCAATCGCCAAGCACAGGACGAGGATTTTTACTCCAGTCTTTTGTTTCTGCATTCCAACGTGCTGCACTCAGCGAAGCAGAGAGGCACATAAAAATAAATAAAATAGTATTTCTCATTATAGAAATTATTTAATGGCTTGTGAATAATATATAGGCAGATCAAAGACGGAAAGTCCTTCCACGGTGTACTCGTTCTGCAGCTCCTTATGCTTTTCTTCGGGGACGACATTGAGCTTTACCTTGTCGCCTTGCTTGCGTGAGTTTACTTTCTCAAGGCCAAGAATGCTCCATTCTTTCAGGATGAACTCTTTCCCGACAGGCAGTTCCCCATTGTCAGACTCTATTACTCTCATGTGTCTTGTTGTGAGACATCTGTAATATCCTTGTTCTTTCAGTTGTCCGGTGGTGGGGTCTGCGCTGTTTTCAAGAATCTCCGCAGTTATGGAGATACTCTTCTCGGGGTTCATGGTCTTCAAACCATTCTGTACCGACTTGAAACGCTTGTTCATATCCTTGACAGAGAAAGCATAGGCATAAGTGTGGACTCCCTGAATTTCGCCATACCAATTGCGCTCACCGCTGAACTCATTGCCAAAAATTAGTGTGTAGGGTTGCCAGTTGTCTATCTTGTCCGTGATATTATGGTTCATTCCTATCTTTCCGTTCAGGCTCCATAGCGTATAGCCCGGCGTGTATGAAAGAATCAGATGATAAGGCTTGCCGGCCTGTATTTCGCCTAACGAAATCTGTGTGTTGCTGCCGTTTTCGCCATTGGTCCGTGTGCGGATTCGCATTACCAGTTGGTTCTTCTCTTGTCCGATAGTCCAGTTGCGCTTGCTCCAATCCTGTGAGCAGGAAGCAATGCGAGCCGGTCCGGAAACATCCAGACTGTGACTTACAAACTGAAGTTCCAGCGTAAACTGGTTGGTGAACTTGGCAGCCTCTACCATTGCGGCCGCTGTGCTTTTGTCATCCGAGATGAAATGTCCGCCGGCCAGGTGCATTCTGCCGTTCTGCCCCAGAAAAGCCCTTCCTTGGGGAACCACTCTGCATGAACGGAGAAATTCTCCTTTATGATTTAAGATTCGGCTGTCCGCGGTATTGTTCTCCCAACGGAACGTTTCTCCCAACTTATTGACGGGCAATTTCTCAAGCGCTTCCTTCGACAGCCCCTTATAGGCTTGGCTCTGTTCTTGCGGGACTATTGTGCCGGAGAGAATCCCCTCCTTACGCTTACGGTTGTGGGCTGCGGCTTTCTTGGATGCCTTGTTGTTATAGACGTGAATGTCAATGAAACCGGCTTCGTCGCTTATCTTAACGGCCTTTTCCGTGTCAAACCTGGTGTCTGTCTCGTAAAGCGTGCAAAGCCAAGACTCACGGCCCTTGTTAATGATGGTGTTGTCGCCCTCTGTGCGTGTGACAAACCAGTTCAGGTCATTGCTGGAACCATAATGGTAAAGTCCGCCCGCACCGGCTTCTCCACGGGCACTGCCGTCTGCACGCACAGGATTGCGGTTGGCATGATACACCCACTTGCTGTCTGCCGTGACATGCGGGTGGCAACCGCCCGTCATCAGGATGCTCTTTCCTGCATGAGGACCAGACCACCAGTATGTATAGACTGCTCCCGACTTACGATAGGCACAGAACTGTCCGTTAGGTGCTGCAAAGATGAAACCCTCGTAACCTTCCTTGGGGACTTGTCCTATTCGGGTTTCCTTCTCCACGATGTTACCGTCATCATCTATACGGACCTTGTACACGGCACGTTCTTCCTGACGGGAGAAATATAGCGTCTTTACACCCCCCTGGCGCGAATCTTCGCCCCATGAAGGGAAAAAACCGTGGGCTATCCGGATGGGCTTTACCGGCAGTTTGCCGTCTACCCGGGCAATGTAGATGTCCCACTTTCCAAAGTCGGCATAGTTATTTCCGCCGCTGCCGTCATCCGTGCCCTGCAGACTCCGTGAAAAGGCAACCCATTTGCCGTCAAACGAAATCTGGTTGGTAATGTCGCCTCCGTGCGGACCTTTTTCCACGATGGGCTGTTCGGTGGCATGAATTTGTTCAAACGTCCATCCCGGCCGGATTTCCGCCCGGCACAATACTCTCTCATAATTCTCTCCACGGCTGTAGGTTACAAATCCGTGGGGAAGTTGAATCTCAGACTGAGCCCATGCCATATTGCCGAACAGGCAAGCTATGGCCAATGTCAATGACTTTTTCATATCTGTTTCTTCGTTACGTTATTTTACAGGAACGTTGGGGTTCCATGCCGTGGCTTCTGTGAATTCGCGTGCCGCAAAGCACCATACCACCACTTTTTTACCTTTCAAATAGTTCTTGTCTGCCTTGCTCTTTCTATATAGGTTGATTCGGGCAGGGGTAGCGCCAGAACCACGGACTCCCACCACTTCCACAGGCATTCCAATCCGGGCTGCCAGCAATGAAGCGATGCCTGCATCCTGGCAAAAGAGGTCGCCGCCTATGTCAAATACCAGTGTATGGCTGTCGCCCATCAGCACCACGGGCGCATTGTCGTCCTTCAGTTTGCCTCCGCTTACCCTGTATGCTTTTCTGGTTTCGGCGGCATGCTTGGTGTCCTTGTACAGGTCTCCGGTCATCTGTATGGTTTCTTCCTGTTCCTTATACTTGTTTTTCCCTTTCAGGTTAAGTTGCGAGGCGATGCCCTGGGCCACCACCTTGCATCCTTCGCCGGAAAGATGGCTGTCGCCCATGCAGTATAACGGTTCTTTCGTGTTCTTCCGTGCCTGTATCAGAGAAGTTGTGAGGTCAAGTACTTCTACTCCCTGCTCCTTAAGCAGTGCATAGAACTTCTGCAACTCATTGTCGTACCGCTTGGCTTCCATTCCTTTTGCCAGTTTGTCGGCATAGACCACAGCTTTTGGCGGTATGGGAACCAGGAGCAGCCGTACATTCTCTTTTTTCATGGCCTTGCTGTAATTCACTATGGCGGCTAACGGGTCTTTCTGTGAAGGGTTGGACGCCATTGACGTTCGTGAGGATCTTGCCCCCCAGAATTCTCCCACAGAAAGGTGTCTCAGCTCGCTTTTCAGAAACTGCCATTCTTCCAGGCCTTTTACTGCAATGCCGGTTGTCTTGCTCTTTTCAGCGCACACCTGCTGGAAAGTTGCAGTCTGTGCGTTTGCCAGTATGGGAAAACATGACAGGCATATTCCCAATACCATGATTTTTCTGTTGATTTTTCTCATAGGTTTTTATTGTTTAATGTTGTTTAAGTCGGCCCAAACAGGCTCGGCCATAAATGTAATATCCGATTCCAGTTCACTGCGGTTGAACGTACCTTCAGCCGTTTCGTGCGCACCCCAGTTTTCCAGCGTTACCGCTATACGGTCGCCGGGTCTGATATTGGCGGCGGGAAGGAGTTTTCTTTTCTCCATAGCCAGCATATAGACCAGCGCCTCCTTGCCCGGATGCCCTTCAATGTCGGTCAGGTGTACCGCCACTACATGGTCCTCGTATGTAACCGTGCTGGGGTGGGGGATGGTAGCCACCTCTGCCACCGTAGCTTCCGTTGCGATGCTTCCGCCTTCGCCAATGACAAGATACTGCGGATTTTCAATTGCGTCGCCCACCTGGAACATCATCGGTTCCCAGTTGCCGGTACTCAGCTCGCGCATGGCAAACTGCCACACTACCACTTTCTTCCCGGCCAGGCGGTCATTGCCTTTTGCCATGTCCTCGCACAGCATCTTTCTTGTAGAATGGCTTCCGCCGTCGTTGCGGCTTATGACATCTATCGGGCATTGCATAAGATAAGACAACTGCTCCGCCAGACCCGAAGCCCGTCCCCATCCCATGTTGGCCACGGAATAGATGTTGGTAAAGCTGTCTCCCAGCAGCAGGATTTCCGCGTTACGCTGGCGGCTGTGGAAAGAACCGGCCGCATCAAGCACCACCTTTGTCCCCGCTTCTTCCGGCGGTATGCGGTCTGTATCATCAGCCAACCGTAGCATGGTGTAGATGTCTCCTCTGTGACTGACCATGCTGTCCATGGTGCTGTATGACTGGTTTTGCAGAAGCGTGCCGTCTTCCTGCAAAACCTGTGCCAGTTGTGCGGCAGCGGCCTGCATTCCCTCGGGAGTCCAGTGAGTGTCCGTCCGGAGGAAAGCCGGCGTTGTCGTATTCAGGGTGTATAGGGTCTGGGTGGGGTCAACTATGGTTATGCCATGGCTTCTGAGTTCTTCCGCCCAAGCCGCATACTCGGGATGCATTAGCAGTTGGCCCGGTTGGAACTTGTCAGTCAGCTGATGTGCGCATATCATCGGTTTCAGCGGTGTGGGGAGCAGTACCAGACGGATGCCTCTGGCTTCCAGCTGGCGTTTCATGTCAAGGATACAGGGAACAGACTGCGGCTGCAGGGGAAGCAGCAAATGTTCCACATCCGGCGTATAGAAGAGCCATCCTTCTTCCTTGCCCATAATGGCCTTTTCGTTACCGCTGCGCAGCGCCGCTGTCAGCAACTGCTGGTAGTGGCTTGTGAGCGTGTTCTCCATGTAGCAGGAAGTGCGCAGTCCGTCGTCGGTCCACTCCTTTGGCATGCCTTTAAGGAGAATTTGCACTATCGGCACACTTGTAACAGCCAGGACAAAAGTGATGCACACGACAATGGAAAGCCTGTGGCTGATATGCGTTGACAGTATCTCCTCGTTTGCCTCTACTTCACGGCTAAGCGTATATTTCTTCGTAATGTCCATAGTTTCAGAAAATAAAGTAAATGAAAGGATTGTACGACTGCGATGTCATTGCCCAAACGGAAAGTACGGACAGGGCGGCAAGCAGCATCCATTTTCCGGTGCCTGTCTCGCGCGTCCAGCTCCATGCAGACGGGGCAAGGAGTGCGCAGCACCATGCGATTGTCCACATAATGATATGGTAGGGGTCGTTCATCAACGTGTGAATGAGTGTGGAAGATTCCGGAACAACGCCTCCGCCAAATAGTGATCTGATATAACCCCAGGCAGCTTCAATGTTGTCACTCCGGAAGAAAACCCAGGCAATCATTACGGCCACAAGGGTGTAGGCCTGCCTTAACAGTCTTAAAGGTATGTTCTTCGGCGCGGCAATCTTCATGCCGGCCGCCCGTTCCGCCATAAGCAGAATGCCATGTATCGTACCCCACACGGCAAAGGTCCATGAGGCTCCGTGCCACAGCCCGCCCAGGAACATTACCAGGAAAAGGTTGAGGTAGGTGCGGTGTACGCCCTTGCGGTTTCCGCCCAGGGGAATGTAAAGATAGTCGCGCAGCCATGTGGAAAGCGAGATGTGCCACCGCCGCCAGAACTCAGTAATGGAAAGCGACCGGTATGGCGAGTCAAAGTTGCGCGGGAATACAAAGCCGAGCATCAGACCCAGTCCGATGGCCATATTGGAATAGCCGGCAAAATCGAAGAATATCTGGAGCGCATAGGCAGAAAGTCCCCACCATGCATCAAGTACGCTGCGTCCTGCATGGTCGAACGTGGCGTCTGCCATCTGGCCGCACGGATTGGCGAGCAGAATCTTCTGGGCCATTCCCATAATGAAGAATGCCACTCCGCGCGCAAACTTCTCCGTGCTTATCACACGCTCCTGCATCTGGTTGGCCACTTCCTGGAACCTTACTATCGGGCCGGCCACAAGCTGGGGGAACAGCGACACGTAGCAGGCAAAGTCCACCAGGTTTGTAATTCCCTTGGCATCTCCCCTGTACACGTCGATGGTATAGCTCATGGACTGGAACGTGTAGAAACTGATGCCCAACGGCAGGGTGATGTGCAGAAGCGGGAGCAGCAGGTTCTCATGTCCGGGCAGAAGTGCCTCTACGGCCATGTTCCAGTTGGCAATGCCAAAGTCGCAGTACTTGAAGAACCCCAGCAGGGACAGGTTGCTGATAACGGAAATCATCAGTGCCGTCCGCTGTTTCCGGGTACGGGTGCCGCCCCGTACCAGCGCTTCGTTGCTGTGGCGGGGATAATCCATCAGAATGAGGCCGCAACCCCAGTCGATACAGGTGCTCAGGAGCAGAAGCAGGACAAACATAGGTTCGCCCCATCCGTAAAAGATGTAGCTGCTCAGGGTAAGGATGGCATTCCTCCACTTCTTTCCGGCCAGAAAGTATGTGGCAAGCGCAAGCGGGAGGAAATAGAAAAGGAATATATGACTGCTGAATACCATATTGTCTTAATCGTTAGCTGTATGTTTTTTGTCTGTCGGCTCTTACAGGCTGCCTCTGTCATGCAGTACCCAGGGATTGGCAATGCGGCGGGTCTTGCCCTGCGTTATCAGTTGTGCCGCCGTTTCGCCCATGAGGGTAAAGTCTGTGGAGATGGTGGTGATTCCGCCTGCCAGCACTTCCTTGAGCGGGGTGTCGTCAAAACTCAGCAGACCAATGTCTTCATACATCTTCCATTTGCGCTTGTACATTACCCTGAGTATACAGGCCAGGTCGCGTTCGCTGATGGCCATATAGCAGTGACCCTGCCGGATGTTCTCCATGTCGAAGTCCCTCTCGATGGTAATGGGATACTGCGTTTCGCCGTGGAACTGGTGGATGCCGGAGAGCAGTTCGTTGGGGATGAACTGGAAGCGGTCGTTGAACACCACATGAAGCGCCTCGTACCTTTTCAGCTTGTCGTAAAGGGTTGTCAGTTCTTCATAAAGGTCGTTATGGAAATCCTGATAGACAGCGCTGCAGGGGCGGTCATACCGTCTGGGCAGTCCGTCCAGCAGCAACAGCCTTTCGTAAGGGATCAGTTTCAGGATGGGGCTGATGTCTATGTTGAAATGCGGGATGATGACGTAGCCGTCATAGTTTCCCACGGCCTCTTTGATCAGTTTCTCAAACACCTCGCGGTCGTAGTAATGAAATGCCGTCACACAGGTATATTCCTTGCCCAGCGAATGCAGCAGCGAGCGGTACAGCGTCTCCTTGTACTGGTTCATGGCGTCAAAGAGGACAAACAGCCGGCTGCCGGCTCTTCTGTGCCTGTTGTCCACATAAAAGCCTTTGCCGGGCACGCTGCGCAGCCATCCGTTTTCCTGCAGATACTTGTAGGCGCTGATAATAGTGTCTCTGGCCACCTGGACGTTGGCGTTGGCTTCGTTCACGGCGGGCATTTTCTCCCCCGCCTGAATGCTGCCTTTTTCTATCAGGCAGATGATATAATCGGCCAGTTGCCGGTAAAGGGGTATGCCGTTCTTCTTCTGGGGCTTGAAATCTTTCATTTGTATCGTGTTCATTTCTTTCGTTATGATATTGCGTGATGCTATGCGTTATGTATGCATTATGCACCAAGATGAGTGTAAATCCTACTGCAAATGTATTTATATGGTCTTTTTCATGCAAATACACCCCAGTTTTTAACGTTATTTTAACTTTTCTTTGTATAACGCCTTTTTGCAAACCATAACGCCGAACCCGTTTCCCCTGTCATGCGGTATGTTTGGATGACACGCGTAAAAAGTTGTGCGGACAAGATGCAATATCCTGTCCGCACAACAATGGGGCGAGCTTTTTTTAAGTTCGTTTAATTTGCTGTCGCTCCTCTCGTCATCCTGACCATACCTCATTCAAATAAATAAAAGATGTTTTCGATGAGCGAAAGCGAATAACTTTTTTCAGGATCTGTCCGCGGAGAAGAACCAGTAAAGGCTCGCGGTGAGATGTCCGTTGGCAGCAGGAGACCGTCTGCAAAGACGGGAGGCCCGGAGGGCGAATAGCCGCGGGTTCTTGAACCCGTGGAATAAAAGACAAAAGAAAGAAAAGGCGTCTGGAAGACGCGAATCGGCAACTCTTACCACCGGTTCGCGTCTTCCAGACGCCTTTTTCATGCTGTCGCGATATAAAAACCGGAGGCTTAAAAGCCCCCGGCTATTTAACTTCCCGTCTTCCAGACGGTTTCTTGTCAATCGTTCAACGTTAATCGTTCACAATTTTGTCATCCTGACCATACCTTATACGGCATTTACACGGCATTCAAAAGTATCAACATAATGGAGCGAACACACACAACGTCATCCTGAACTTGTTTCAGGATCTGTCCGCGGAGAAGGACAAGAAAGGCTCGCGGAAAAAGACAAGTCAAGGCTCGCTGTGAGATGCTGAAACAAGTTATTCGCTTTCGCTCATCGAAAACATCTTTTATTTATTTGAATGAGGTATGGTCAGCATGACATTCGTACGGCATTCAGCCCTTCCGCTTATTTCAGCCCCTCGCCGTATTCGCGCAAAGGAGTCTGGTCGGGATACGTTTTCCAATAGACAGAATCCATGTACACCGCAAAGGAGGTGAAATGGCGGATGCCCATGGAACGATAGGTCTCCACATCGGCAAGGAACACGTCCTTACGCCACGGGAGCTGCACGGCCGGCTTCTTCCATCCGCTGAACAGCGACACGTCCAGCCAGTATTCCAGGATGACGGCCGTCTCGGCAGGGAAAACCTCCAGATTTTCCCTGAGATACTTCAGGTTCTGGGCGTGTGTCATGCCGCGTCCGTCGGCCAGTGTGTCGGCAATGGGGCGTTCCCATGAACGCAGGAAGGGGGCGAACTCCAGGAACACGCCTTCTTCCGGCTTCACCTTGCGCGGAGCCTCAAGCGAGTTGAAGTAGGCCAGATGGGCCAGCATGGCTTCGGGGTCGTGGCGGCGCAGCGCCTTTATGATGTGGTTCTCTATGATGAGCGCCTGCTCGCTGATGGAATACTGCCGGCACTTGTCACACTGGCAGGTGGGCTTTCCGTCGTCCAGCCAATAGTAGTAGCGGTGGTTGGTGGGCCTGAGTTCCTGCGACACGCGCACGGCGTTGGCGGCAATGGTGTCCAGCGCACGCTGGGAATGCACGCAGCAGTTGAAGTCGTTCACCCTGTGCCCGTGCTCGTCCATGCGGTACATGGCGGAGTCCGCGTCAAAGAGGTTGCGGGGCAGCAGCTCGCCCATGGCATGGAGCTGGTGCTCCACCTCGATGCCGTGCTTGCGGCAGTTTTCCATAAAAGCCTTGCCCTTCTCGCTGCGGATAAAGCTGAGCACCTCGCCGGGGAACATGTGCGTGCCGATGGTGTTAATGCCGTTGGCTGCCGCGCGTTCGGGCCAGTCGTCTACGGTGGAGAGGTCTACGGTGTTCAGGATGATGCCCCTCATGGGCTCTGGGGAGGATTGGCGGCCGCACGCCAGCATCAGGCAGAGCGTGCACGCAAGTAGAAGTGTCTTTTTCATGTCTGTTGTGTTTAAAACTGATGCAAAGGTAGCCATTTTCCGCCTTCCGAGCCAATTATTACGGCCCCTAACCGCCTTTTTTACGCCAAATGCCGTAACTTTGCAGCGGATTTGCCGCAAGCCGGCCTGTCCGCCCTGTCGCTTACCCTTAAATATATAATATAATGAATACGAAACTCCATCTCTTACGGCTTTGCCTTGCCTTCCTGTTTTCCGTGAGCGCCCTGTGCGCCCGTCCGTTCTCTTTCTCTGCCGGCCGGGGCGCGGGAGAAGACTATGCACACCCCCGGGGCACGTTCTTCACACACGCCGTGGCAAAGCAGTTCCCCATGGAGGGAGAGTGGCTGTACAACGTGGCCGTGAACGGCAGGTATGTGGGTCTGTACAACGACCGCAACCACTGGGGCGGACTTGTCCACTTCGGCAGCTTTGAGTTTGAGAACGGCAGGGAGGTGAGCATAGACATCAGCTACCACAGCCGTATAGACTCCTTTGAGATACTGCCCATCCACGCGCTCAACCTGATTGAGGTGAAGCGTACCGGCCGCCGCAGCCTGCGCATCCGCACGGACCGCGCCGACCAGAACATCACCCTGGTGGTGAACGGCGAGCACAAGAAACACGTGCTCCACCTCTTCTGCAACAGCGTGGACCACCGTGCGCCCAAGATGGAGGACTGTGCGGGATACCGGAAGGACGAGGCGCGCAGGCTCCACTACTTCGGGCCGGGATTCCACGACCTGAAGCAGATTCTGGGCCATACGGACCAGCTGAAGGTGGAGAACGGATGGCAGGTGTATCTGGCTGCCGGAGCCGTGGTGTACGGACGCATGGGAATGTGGGAGACGGACAAGGGCACGCGCATTGGCGGACGCGGAATGCTGTACAACGATACGGCCAATCCGCGCGTCATACTGGAAGCCAACTATTGCCGGGGGGCCGACGTGGAGGGCATCCTCATCCACGGCCACCGCGGCAGCTGCTGGCAGACGGCGCTCTCGCACTGCCGCAACGTGGAGTTCAAGCAGGTGAAGATCCTGGCCGTGCGCTATGCCAGCACAGACGGGCTGGACATCATCAACTGTGAGCAGTGCGCCTTCCTGAACACGTTCATCCGCGCCAACGACGACGCCATTGCCATCAAGGGGCTGGGGCAGGGCAAGCCGCAGGACTGCGCCCCCACGCGCAACCTCACCTTCTGCGGCATGCAGCTGTGGAACGACTGCAACTGCGCCATGGGCATAGGGGCAGAGAACCGCACGCGCATCTATGAGGACATACGCTTTATGAACAGCAGCATACTCTTCTCGTATGACGACCCCGACTATCACGAGATGCTGGACGAACGCGCCGCGCTGGCCATCTGCTGCATCAACGGCACATACGTGCGCAACATACGCTACGAGAACATAGACGTCTACCACTGCGAGCGCCTTATCGCCGCCGGATTCCAGCCCAGCTTCTGGTTTGGCGCGCTCAAGGGCGACCAGTCCACGCCCGGCGGCATGCAGGACATTACGTACAGCAACATACGCTCCTTCCACAACAGCGGAAGCCGCATTGCCAACAAGATTCATCTGTACGGATGGGACGGGCGCGGCGGCACGCCGGAGAAGTTCATCCGGGGCGTGACGATGGAGAATGTGCAGATTGAGGGACGGACGCTGAAGGACACCGGCGACGACGCCTTCTCAGAAACCAAGTGGGAGAGGGTAAGCGAAGTTAAGGTGGCGGACAGGCCGTAAGCGTCCGAGGGTACGGAACAAGGCAAAGGACACACCCGGGCACAGAGGGCGGCACAGGCCGCCCTTTCTTGTTGCGGTGTCAGAGCTTGAAGCGGTGGAGGTCGAGCCGCTTGCGGATGGCGGCGCGGCGCTTGCCCGGTGCCACGCCGAACTCGCGCTTATAGGTAAGGTACAGGTTGTTGGCCGAACCGAAACCCGACCGCCGTGCCACCTCGCCCAGTTCCATGTCGGTATAGCGCAGCAGGTCGTCGGCCAGGCGTATCTGCAAGGCCATGCGGAAGTCCACGCCCCGCATGCCGGTAAGGATGAACACCATGGAGTCTATGTCGTCCGGGCGCAGGCCGTATTTCGCGGCAAAGTCTGATATACTGGAATGCCCTGTCAGCAGATAGCGGACGTACTCGTCCATTACCGTGACGCCCGTGGTGCGGCGCTCCGTCTCAATGGGTTTGTACGAGCCCGTCCCGTCGGGATTGTACTCCCGGCGTTTGGTGAACGGCGGCGTGTACAGGTCGTCCACCGTAAACTGCGGCGTGCCCAAATACTGTCTTGGTTTCATTTTCCGCGGGAAATTCCATCTCCTTAGGTCGTTTCTGTGTTTCCAGGCATTGCCCGATCCGTTCCTTGACATAATCTTACGGTTTTTTATGGTTTGCCACTGCTTTTACTGCGCAAAAATAAGTATTCTGCGCAATATAAACAAGTTTTTCCCCCATAAAAAACAATCGGGAATAATCTTTTTCGTGAACGAGTCTATTCGCGAGTAGTCGGGAATAATCTCTTTCGCGAACAAGTCTATTCGCGAGG
>JAGBGU010000041.1 GCA_017935785.1 Bacteroidaceae bacterium | reverse complement strand
TTTA
Organism: Bacteroidaceae bacterium; assembly: GCA_017935785.1. Lineage (GTDB taxonomy): Bacteria > Bacteroidota > Bacteroidia > Bacteroidales > Bacteroidaceae > Physcousia. The sequence goes on along the minus strand of JAGBGU010000041.1, from coordinate 31,622 downwards.
CTTAACCGATGTGCCAAATAGAGTGGTGAAGGACGCCCTACATAATCTCGTAACAATTTGTGAAACTCCTGTTTGAAGTTCTCGTTCTCCAATACTTGCAGATAAGTATTTTTCAGTTCCTCCACACATCGGTGAAGAATTTCGGGGATGTAGGCACCGCCAAACTCTCCATAATAACCTTCGTTGTTTACTTGATACGTTTTCATCTCTATAGTGTTAAAAATTCTTGAATTATCTAAAAGAAAAAAGGCCTGTCGTAAGTACGACAGGCCTTCTGCTTGAAATCCTTTATATATAAAGGTTATTCTATTTGGTAAATATACAAGGCTTGCTTCCCTTACGACTTTTGGAGTTGTAAGAGCGCCACCAAATTGTATTTACCATCATTGTGTTCATTGTATTTTTTTTTCTTGTGATGGCAAAGTTATACACTTTTGCTTGTATCTCCAAAGAAATTTTCATTTTTTTTATCCCTAACATTTATTCATGATTCAGGACACCGTTGCTTCAAACATTTCTATCTTGAACATCTTCTCCGTCTCTTTCCGAACGTTGTATCATATAACCGCTTTGTCGGACTCGAAAGAGACGTTGTCATCCCTCTTGCCCTGTTCATCAAGAAATACTTATCCAGGAAAAGGCAACAGGGTGCGATGGCGATTGAATACTGTTGCGATGGCCAATGCAACAGTATGTGTTGGCCATCGCAACACTATGCCATTGAGAACAGAGTTGTATGGGAATAGCAAGCCGATGTGTTTGCCCCAGGGTTTCAGTAAACCTTGCAAAGCCGGCAGGCTATGGAATGACAAAAATCGTTATACAAAAACGAGCAAAAGACAGCAGAAAATACTGCCACAAAAACAAAGATAGCTTACTTGGGCTGAGGAGATAGCTTTGTGGGTCCAAGGAGATAGCTTGTATTGCCCGAGAAGATAGCTTCATGAAAAAAGGCTTTCAGAGGAGTGGCTGAGGGCTAATCCAAACCGTAGCAAAAACAGGGAACGGCAACATTATTAGTGATGAAATCAGACATAAAATCTGCCTTATTCATGACTGACTTATGCGGCAGGCATACTGACAAAAAATCCCCACAACAACATTTCTGTGCTGTGGGGATTTGTATATTGGGGGATACTATGATTAGTAATCCATTTCGTCGAGCAGAGCCTTGCGGTGTGACGCAACGCGTTCAAAATCTTCGCGACTTCCGACTACGATTCTGTCGAATTCGCGCAAACCGGTTCCTGCAGGAATGAGATGACCGCAGATTACGTTCTCCTTCATACCTTCCAGACGGTCGCTCTTGCCGTTAATGGCTGCTTCGTTGAGCACCTTGGTTGTCTCCTGGAACGATGCAGCAGACATGAAGCTACTGGTCTGCAATGCCGCACGGGTGATACCCTGAAGGATCTGGGTTGAAGTGGCGGGCATGGCATCGCGAACCTGTACCAGTCGCAAGTCCTTACGCTTAAGCATAGAGTTCTCGTCGCGCAGCTTTCTTGAGGTGACAATCTGTCCCTTCTGCATGGTTTCTGAATCTCCGGCGTCCACAACTACCTTCTTACCCCAAATCTTGTCATTCTCTTCAAAGAAGTTGAGTTTGTCCACTACCTGGAGTTCCAGGAAGTTGGTATCACCGGGTTCGTTAATCTGAACCTTGCGCATCATCTGACGGACGATTACCTCGAAGTGCTTGTCATTAATCTTCACACCCTGCAGACGATATACGTCCTGAACCTCGTTCACGATATATTCCTGTACGGCTGTGGGACCCTTGATGGCCAGAATATCGGCCGGAGTGATGGCACCATCTGACAGAGGCGTACCGGCACGTACATAGTCGTTCTCCTGAACCAGAATCTGCTTGCTCAGGGGTACAAGATATTTACGGACATCACCGACCTTGCTGGTAACGGTAACCTCGCGGTTTCCGCGCTTGAGCTTGCCCATGCTAACCTCTCCGTCGATTTCGGCCACCACAGCGGGATTGCTGGGGTTACGTGCCTCGAAGAGTTCAGTTACACGGGGCAGACCTCCGGTGATGTCACCACCACCGCCTACAACACGAGGTATCTTAACCAAGATATCACCAGCCTTTACCAACTGACCGTCTTCCACTACAATGTGTCCGCCAATAGGCAGGTTGTAAGTACGGATCAGCTCACCGTTTTCATCCAGTATGTGTGCAGCGGGAACCTTGTTCTTGTCACGTGACTCTATTACGATAAGTTCGCGCAAACCTGTGGTTTCGTCGGCCTCGACACGATAAGTGATACCCTCGATTACGTTCTCGAACTGCAAGCGTCCGGCTGTTTCGGTTACGATAACGGCATTGAAGGGGTCCCACTTGGCTACTACTTCGCCCTTGGTTACCATCTGTCCGTCCTTCTTGTACAAGGTACAACCATAAGGTACGTTCTGGCTCAAGAGAATGATTCCGGTGTTTACATCCACAAAACGGACTTCGGCCAAACGGCCGACTACAGCCATAGCTGCCTTGCCCTCGTCATCTGTGATGTCAACTGTACGGAGTTCCTCAAACTCGAGACGTGCGTCATACTTGGCCTTGATCATCGCATTGGCTGCTGCATTACCAGCCACACCACCAGCGTGGAAGGTACGCAGAGTAAGCTGGGTTCCCGGTTCACCGATTGACTGGGCGGCAATAACGCCGACTGCCTCGCCCTTCTGTACCATACGGCTGGTTGCCAGGTTGCGGCCATAACACTTCATACAAACGCCACGTTTGCTTTCGCAGATGAGTACGGAGCGGATTTCTACGCTCTCGATGGGGCTTTCCTCAATCTCCTGCGCCTTGTCTTCCGTGATCTCATCACCTGCAGCACAGATAAGCTTGCCTGTGGTGGGATGGATGATATCATGTACGGATACACGTCCGAGTATTCTGTCATAAAGGCTGCTGATAACCTCGTCACCGTTCTTCAGGGCTGTGCATACAAGTCCGCGCAAAGTTCCACAGTCTTCCTCTGTGATAATCACGTCATGGCTGACATCAACCAAACGGCGGGTCAGGTATCCGGCGTCGGCTGTCTTCAATGCGGTGTCGGCAAGACCCTTACGGGCACCGTGGGTACTGATGAAGTACTCCAGCACGCTCATACCTTCCTTAAAGTTAGAAAGGATGGGGTTCTCAATGGTCAGAGGCTCGGCACCGGCTTTCTGGGGCTTGGCCATCAGACCACGCATACCGGACAACTGACTAATCTGACCGGCACTACCACGGGCACCGGAATCAAGCATCATATATACGGCATTGAATCCCTGGTCGGCCTCCTTCATGGTCTTCATCAGAATGGCGGAAAGGTCGTTATTTACATGGGTCCAGGTATCAATTACCTGATTATAACGTTCCTTGTCCGTAATGAAGCCCATTCCGTATTCTGAGGCAATGCGTTCTATCTCTTCATTACCCTTGCGGATAAGTTCTTCCTTCTCTTCGGGAATGATAATATCGCCCAAGTTGAATGAAAGTCCGCCTTCATAGGCCAATCTGTAACCCAAGTCCTTGATACCGTCAAGGAACTCACAGGCGCGGGCCACACCTACTGTCTTGATAACATCGGTAATGATACCGCGAAGAGTCTTCTTGGAAATCACATCATTGAAATAGCCCACTTCCTTGGGGATAATCTCGTTGGCGATTACGCGGCCGACAGATGTCTCTACCATGCGTTTGCCCAGTGTGCCGTCTTCCATCAAGTCGTCCACCACAACATGAACGGGAGCATGTACGTCCACTCGCTTTTCGTTAAATGCGATAATGGCTTCTTCTGGACCATAGAACTTAAGGCCTGCGCCCTTGGCTCCGGGACGTATCTTGGTAATATAATACAATCCGAGCACCATATCCTGTGAGGGTACCGTGATGGGGGCACCATTAGCAGGATTAAGGATGTTGTGAGACTGTAACATCAAAAGCTGGGCTTCGAGAATGGCCTCGTTGCTCAAGGGCAGGTGCACAGCCATCTGGTCACCGTCGAAGTCGGCATTAAACGCGGTACATGCCAAAGGATGGAGCTGGATGGCCTTGCCTTCAATCATCTTAGGCTGGAATGCCTGTATACCCAAGCGGTGAAGTGTAGGAGCACGGTTGAGCAATACAGGATGACCCTTCATTACATATTCGAGGATATCCCAGATAATAGGATCCCTGCGGTCCACAATCTTCTTGGCGCTCTTTACAGTCTTTACGATTCCGCGCTCAATCAGCTTACGGATTACGAACGGCTTGTACAATTCCGCTGCCATCAGCTTAGGCAGACCACATTCTCCCATCTTGAGTTCGGGACCTACTACAATTACGGAACGTGCACTATAGTCTACACGCTTACCGAGCAGATTCTGACGGAAACGGCCCTGCTTACCCTTCAATGAGTCTGAGAGTGACTTCAAAGGACGGTTAGAGTCTGTCTTAACGGCACTGCTCTTACGACTGTTGTCGAACAAGCTGTCCACTGCTTCCTGAAGCATACGCTTTTCATTGCGCAGAATCACTTCAGGAGCCTTTATTTCCATCAATCTCTTCAGGCGGTTATTGCGAATGATTACACGACGGTAAAGGTCGTTCAAGTCGCTTGTGGCAAAACGGCCGCCATCAAGAGCAACAAGAGGACGCAATTCTGGCGGTATTACCGGCAGAATACGCATAATCATCCATTCGGGTTTGTTGCGTTCGCGACTGTTGCGGAAACTTTCCACAACCTGCAGACGCTTCAGCGCTTCTGTCTTGCGCTGCTGCGCTGCATCACTGCCGGCAGTGTCGCGGAGCTGATATGACAATGAGTCCAAATCAATACGGGTAAGAAGGTCATAAATGGCCTCTGCTCCCATCTTTGCGATGAACTTGTTGGGGTCTGAATCTTCCAGGAATGCATTGTTGGCAGGCAGACGGTCCATTATTGCCAGATACTCATCTTCCGAAAGCAAGTCATATTCGGCAACAGGCATGTCCTTGTCCTTAGCCATGACACCAGGCTGGATTACCACATAGCGTTCATAATAGATAATAGCATCCAACTTCTTGGTGGGCAGGCCCAACAGATAACCAATCTTGTTAGGCAAAGAACGGAAATACCAGATGTGGGCAACAGGTACTACCAGCTGGATATGACCGCTGCGTTCACGGCGAACCTTCTTCTCTGTAACTTCAACGCCACAACGGTCGCATACGATTCCTTTATAACGAATTCGCTTATACTTTCCGCAATGACATTCATAATCCTTAGTGGGACCAAAGATGCGTTCGCAGAACAAACCGTCGCGTTCAGGCTTGTAAGTACGGTAATTGATGGTCTCGGGTTTGAGAACCTCTCCATAAGACTCTTCCAGAATCTTTTCCGGAGAAGCCAATCCTATGGTAATCTTAGTAAAATTATTTTTTACCTTTGTTTCTTTCTTGAAAGCCATAATTATTGATATTTACAAGTCTTAATCCAATGTTACACTCAATCCCAAACCACGCAATTCGTGGAGGAGTACGTTCAATGATTCAGGAATTCCCGGTGTGGGCATAGGTTCACCCTTAACGATTGCCTCGTATGCCTTGCTACGTCCGACAACATCGTCGCTCTTAACCGTAAGAATTTCCTGCAAAACATGGCTTGCACCGAAGGCCTCAATGGCCCAGACTTCCATTTCTCCGAAGCGCTGTCCACCAAACTGTGCCTTACCGCCCAAAGGCTGCTGGGTAATAAGTGAGTACGGACCAATGCTACGGGCGTGCATCTTGTCTTCAACCATGTGACCCAACTTAAGCATATAGGCTATACCTACCGTAGCCAACTGGTCAAAGGGTTCACCTGTCGCACCATCGTAAAGCTGTGTTGAACAGTAACGGGGCAAACCTGCCTTATCTGTCCACTCGTTCAAGTCTTCCAAGTGAGCTCCGTCGAAAATGGGAGTGGCGAACTTAACCCCAAGCTTGCGTCCGGCTGCACCGAGTACCGTTTCGAAAATCTGACCGATATTCATACGTGAAGGCACACCCAGAGGGTTCAGTACGATGTCTACCGGAGTTCCGTCTGCCAAGAAAGGCATGTCCTCCTGACGTACAATCTTGCTGACAATACCCTTGTTACCATGGCGGCCGGCCATCTTGTCACCCACACCAATCTTGCGTTTTTTGGCAATATAAACCTTAGCCATCTGAATAATACCAGAAGGAAGCTCATCACCAATTGTTATGGCAAACTTACGACGCTTCATTTCAGCATCCAACAGTTTGAACTTCTTAAGGAAGTTTATAATCAGTTTGCTAATCAATTCGTTGGTATGTTCGTCATCAGTCCATCCACTCAATTGAACGGCTGTGTAATCAAAAGTATCAAGCGCGCTGGCTGTAATATTGGCACCGTTTGCTATCAGCTCTGCACCCATATAATCCTTTACGCCCATGCTCTTGCGGCCCTTGGTCAATTCCAGAAGTTTGTCAATAAGAATTGCCTTCAGGTCTGCCACTCTGCTCTTAAATTCATCATCTATGGCCAGCAAACGAGGTTTGTCCTGTGCCTTGGCGGCACGTGTCTTGATGGCACGAGAGAAAAGTTTCTTGTCTATCACCACACCGCTCAACGAAGGACTTGCCTTCAAAGAAGCGTCCTTGACATCGCCTGCCTTGTCACCAAAGATGGCGCGGAGCAGTTTTTCTTCAGGGCTGGGATCGCTTTCTCCCTTCGGAGTAATCTTACCAATCATGATGTCACCGGGAGAAACACGGGCACCAATACGGATAATACCATTTTCATCCAGATCCTTGGTAGCTTCCTCGCTTACATTGGGGATATCAGAGGTGAGTTCCTCCATGCCTCGCTTCGTTTCGCGTACCTCCAGATTAAATTCTTCTACATGTATACTTGTGAGGATGTCCTCGCGTACAACACGTTCGTTAAGTACGATAGCATCCTCGTAGTTATATCCCTTCCATGGCATGTAAGCCACCAGAAGGTTCTTACCCAATGCCAATTCGCCGTTCTCCGTACTATATCCTTCAGTAAGTATCTGGCCGGCCTTCACCTTATCTCCCTTGTTGATAATAGGGCGAAGGTCAATGGTCATATTCTGATTGGTACGACGGAATTTGGGTATACGGTATTCCTTGAGAGAAGGTTCAAAGCTAACAAATTCTTCATCCTCGGTACGGTCATAGAGTATACGGATTGTATTAGCATCTACATATTCTACAACTCCGTCTCCCTCGGCTGTAATCATAGTACGGCTGTTCTCACAAACCTGTCGTTCAATACCGGTACCTACAATGGGAGCTTCTGAACGCATCAATGGCACTGCCTGGCGCATCATGTTTGAACCCATCAATGCACGGTGGGCGTCATCATGTTCCAAGAAAGGAATAAGACCGGCAGCAATACTTGCAATCTGCTGAGGTGCGACGTCCATCAAGTCCACGTCTGAAGGTGGTACTACAGGATAGTCATCATCCTGACGACATTTAACCTTGGGACGGATAAAAGTACCGTCATCATTCAATGGAGCATTACCCTGACCAATAATCTGTCCTTCTTCCTCTTCTGCTGTCAAGTAACGTATACCGTCATCACTCAAATCAACAACACTGTCCTTCACTACACGATAGGGGGTTTCAATGAATCCCAAATCATTAATCTTTGCATACACACAAAGAGAAGAAATCAGACCGATGTTAGGACCTTCAGGGCTTTCAATGGGGCAAAGACGTCCGTAATGGGTATAGTGTACGTCGCGCACCTCAAATCCCGCACGCTCACGGCTCAAACCGCCAATACCAAGCGCTGAAAGACGACGTTTGTGAGTAACCTCAGCCAAAGGATTGGTCTGATCCATGAACTGGCTCAGTGCATTGGTTCCAAAGAAACTGTTGATAACACTACTGATTGTCTTGGCATTGATCAAATCCGCAGGTGTGAACACTTCATTGTCACGTACATTCATTCGCTCACGGATTGTACGGCTCATACGGGCCAAGCCTATAGCAAACTGGTTGCTGAGCTGTTCGCCAACAGTACGCACGCGTCTGTTGCTCAAATGGTCAATATCATCAACGTTTGCCTTGCTGTTCACCAGTTCAATGAGGTATTTGATAATTTCAATGATATCCTCACGGGTAAGCACGCGTACGGCAGGGTCAATGTTCATATTGAGTTTGCGGTTGATGCGGTAACGGCCCACATCACCCAAATCATAACGCTTGTCGCTGAAGAAAAGATTGAAAATAACTTCCTTGGCACTGGCTTCATCAGCAGGGTCTGCATTACGCAGCTGACGATAGATATAGGTAACAGCTTCCTTTTCGCTGTTACTTGTATCCTTCATCAATGTATTAAAGATGGTACTGTAATCAGAACTTCCGCTGTTTTCCTTGTGGATAAGGATTGTGCTCACATTACTGTCAAGGATGATTTCAACAACATCTTCATCAATAAGACGCTCACGCTCCAAAACCACCTCATTACGTTCAATAGAAACCACTTCACCGGTTTCTTCGTCAACGAAGTCTTCATTCCATGTCTTGAGCACACGTGCCGCCAGTTTATGGCCCAGATGCTTTTCTACATTCTTACGTGTAACCTTAACTTCTTCTGCAAGGTCAAAAATTTCAAGAATGTCCTTGTCTGATTCATAACCGATAGCTCTCAGCAATGTGGTTACAGGCAATTTCTTTTTACGGTCAATGTAAGCGTACATTACATTGTTAATATCAGTTGCAAATTCAATCCAACTGCCCTTGAAAGGAATGATTCGTGCACTATACAATTGAGTGCCGTTGGCATGAATGCTACTTCCAAAGAATACGCCCGGTGATCTATGCAACTGCGACACCACAACGCGCTCTGCACCATTAATCACAAATGTACCATTCTCCGTCATGTATGGGATAGGACCCAAAAAGACATCCTGAATCACAGTGTCAAACTCTACATGATCAGGGTCGGTACAATACAATTTCAGTTTTGCCTTGAGAGGCACACTGTATGTGAGTCCACGTTCCAAACATTCTTCAATGCTATAACGTGGGGGGTCAATATAATAATCCAAGAACTCAAGAACGAAATTGTTTCTTGTATCATTGATTGGAAAATTTTCACTGAAAACTTTATACAATCCATCGTTCTTGCGAAGTTCTGGCGGTGTATCTAATTGAAGAAAATCCTTAAAGCTTTTGAGCTGCACATCCAGAAAATCTGGATAGGGCATCGGATTTTTTACTGTTGCGAAATTTATTCGCTGATTAATGATGTGTGAAGCCATCTAAAAATCTGTTAGTGGGTATTGAAAAGTTCATAGACACAAAAAGGTAAAGGAACCTCTACCAGAGGCACCTTTACCATATATCCTGATAATCAGGAGAAAATCTTACTTGAGCTCGATTTCAGCACCAGCTTCCTCGAGGGTCTTCTTCAGAGCCTCAGCGTCAGCCTTGGGCATACCTTCCTTCAATGTGCTGGGAGCACCGTCAACCAATTCCTTGGCTTCCTTCAGACCGAGGCCACAAGCTTCCTTAACGGCCTTTACAACCTGGAGCTTAGCAGCACCTGCGCTCTTCAATACAACATCAAAGTCGGTCTTCTCTTCTTCAGCAGCAGCACCAGCGCCAGCTGCAGGAGCAGCAACTGCAACAGCTGCAGCAGCAGGCTCAATTCCGTACTCTTCCTTAAGGATGGTTGCCAACTCATTAACTTCCTTTACTGTCAAGTTTACCAACTCTTCAGCAATAGCTTTCAAATCTGCCATTTTATTCTAATTTTATTATTTGTTGATACTAATTGAAAAATTGTGAAATTATTCGGGTTTCTCACCGAGAGTCTTCAAAACTCCATGAATAGTGTTTGCACCAGACTGCAATGCTGATACAACATTCTTGGCCGGAGATTGAAGCAGAGCCACAATCTCAGCAATAACTTCGTTCTTGCTCTTGATAGCGCACAATACATCAAGCTGATCGGCTCCTACATAACAGCCTTCTTCGGCATAAGCAGCCTTCAATTCAGGCTTTGCCCATTTTTTGCCTTTCAGATCCTTAATCAACTTTGCAGGTGCATTTGCTACCTGAGTGAAAACAACAGCTGTAGTACCTTTAAGTGTACCATACAAAGGCGTATAATCGCCTTCCTGATTTTCCAATGCCTTCTGCAGCAAAGTGTTCTTTACCACAACCATCTTCAAATCTGACTGGAAACACTTACGTCTCAAATCACTGGTTTCTCCAGCGTTCATACCTTCAACATCTACCAAGTAGAAGTGAGGATACTGGTTAAGCATTTCGCCCAGCTGAGCGATAATCATACTTTTATCTTCCTTTCTCATGACTTTCGCAAAATTAATTAGATTTCATCGATTGCCTTGGTATCAATCTTGATGCCAGGACTCATAGTACTTGAAAGATAAATGCTCTTAAGATATGTACCCTTGGCTGCAGCTGGCTTCAACTTAACGATGGTTGATAAGAATTCCTTTGCATTCTGAGCAATCATCTCGGGAGTGAAACTTACCTTGCCAATTGAAGTATGTACGATACCAGTCTTGTCTACCTTAAAGTCAATCTTACCCTGCTTTACCTCGCGGACAGCTTTTGCTACGTCCATGGTTACTGTACCACTCTTGGGGTTAGGCATCAAACCACGAGGACCGAGGATACGACCCAAGGCACCAATCTTACCCATGATGGCAGGCATAGTGATGATAACATCAACATCAGTCCAACCACCCTTTATCTTCTCGATATATTCATCGAGACCTACATAGTCGGCTCCTGCCTCTTTGGCAGCAGTTTCAGCATCAGGTGTACAAAGGCAGAGAACACGAGTTACCTTACCGGTTCCGTTGGGGAGAGAAACTACACCACGAACCATCTGGTTTGCCTTACGAGGGTCAACGCCCAAGCGTACATCGATATCTACAGAAGCGTCAAATTTGGTAGTGGTAATTTCCTTTACCAATGCTGAAGCTTCTTTCAGAGTATATGCCTTCCCTGCTTCAATCTTATCAGCGACCAACTTTTGATTTTTTGTCAGTTTACTCATTTTGAATTGAAGTTATTAATTATTAACCAGGGAATTCACCCTTTACTGCTATACCCAAGCTGCGAGCTGTTCCTGCCACCATACGCATTGCAGACTCTACTGTAAAACAGTTCAAGTCAGGCATCTTGTCTGTGGCAATTGCGCGAACCTGCTCCCAAGTAATCTCAGCGATTTTCTTACGATTAGGCTCTGCTGAACCGCCCTTCACCTTTGCTACCTCCATAAGTTGGATTGCAACAGGGGGAGTCTTTACAACAAAATCATAGGACTTGTCGGTGTAGTAAGTAATTACTACAGGCAACACTTTGCCAGCTTTGTCCTGAGTTCTGGCATTGAACGCCTTGCAGAAATCCATAATATTGATTCCCTTAGAACCCAATGCGGGACCTACTGGGGGTGATGGATTTGCTGCTCCGCCCTTAATCTGTAGCTTGATTAATCCAGCAACTTCTTTAGCCATTTTAATTAATTTTTAATATTTAAATTTTGAAGCATCGTGCACGTAACAAATACACTATTGCTTCTCTACCTGCATAAAACCAAGTTCCAAAGGAGTTTTTCTTCCGAAAATCTTCACCATGACCTTGAGTTTCTTCTTTTCAGTGTTTACCTCTTCGATAATTGCATCAAAACCACTGAAGGGTCCTTCAATTACTTTGACACCATCGCCTACATTGTAAGGTATGTTGAGAACCTCGGGAACCTCTGCCATTTCATCCACTGTGCCTAATAGTCTGCTGACTTCATTGGGGCGCAGAGGAGCTGGCGTTGTGCTTGCCTTGCTCTCACCTAAGAAACCGAGCACATTGGGAATATTTCTCAACTTGCTCTGAATCTCTCCTACCAACTCGCATTCTACAAGCACATAACCAGGCAGATGATTTCTTTCCTTTACTACACGCTTGTTGTTGCGGTTGATTGTTACAACCTTCTCTGTAGGAATAAGTATCTGAGATACATGCTTAGCAAAGTCTTCTTGCTGAAGAAGCATGGCATCTGCATATTGCTTTACCTTGCTCTCTTTGCCACTGATTGCACGCATGACGTACCATTTCTTTTCAGTTTCAGCCATGATCTCTCTACTTATTTAGCGTAAAACACCATAAACCAACTCCATTCCAGACTGGAAAACGAAGTCCATCACGAACACGACAATTGCGATACATAGGGAAGCAGTTAAAACAACTATCGCACTGCCCATAAGTTCTGCACGTGAAGGCCATGAGGTCTTATGCACTAGTTCATTATATGAATCCTTGCAATACTGAACAAATCTTTTATACATAATTATATCTTTTTTGGCACGGAAAGAGAGGCTCGAACTCCCGACACCTGGTTTTGGAGACCAGTGCTCTACCAACTGAGCTATTTCCGTAAGAGAAGGAGAAAGGCTATTGTTACCAATAAGACTTTCTCCTTATTTTTAATTTATTTCAGGATATCAATTAGTCGAACACCTCAGTAATCTGACCTGAACCTACAGTACGTCCACCCTCACGGATAGCGAAGCGGAGACCTACGTTCAAAGCAACTGCGTAAATCAACTCAACCTTGATTTCTACGTTGTCACCGGGCATTACCATTTCGATTCCTTCGGGCAGGTGAATTTCACCGGTACAGTCCATAGTACGCAGATAGAACTGAGGACGATACTTGTTACCGAAGGGAGTGTGACGGCCACCTTCTTCCTTCTTCAATACATAGATAGAAGCCTTGAAGCCCTTATGAGGAGTGATAGCACCGGGATGAGTAATTACCATACCGCGCTTGATTTCCTGCTTGTCGATACCACGGAGCAACAGACCTACGTTGTCACCAGCTTCACCCTGATCCAACAGCTTGCGGAACATTTCAACACCGGTAATAACTGACTTCTTGTCTTCACCCAGACCCAGAATCTGTACTTCGTCGCCAACCTTTACAACACCAGTTTCGATACGACCGGTAGCTACGGTGCCACGACCAGTAATAGAGAATACGTCTTCAACGGGCATCAAGAAAGGCTTGTCAATAGCACGCTCGGGCTCCTGAATCCAGGTGTCACAAGCATCCATCAATTCCATTACCTTGTCGCTCCATTCGGGCACACCGTTCAGAGCACCGAGAGCTGAACCACGGATGATGGGGGTATCCTCTTCGAAATCATACTGAGCCAGCAATTCGCCCATTTCCATTTCTACGAGTTCCAACATTTCCTCATCCTCAACCATATCACACTTGTTCAAGAAAACAACCAGACGGGGAACGTTTACCTGACGAGCCAAAAGGATGTGCTCGCGAGTCTGGGGCATAGGACCATCAGTAGCAGCAACTACGATGATAGCACCGTCCATCTGAGCAGCACCAGTTACCATGTTCTTTACATAGTCGGCGTGTCCAGGGCAGTCTACGTGAGCGTAGTGACGCTTCTGGGTTTCATACTCAATGTGAGCAGTGTTGATGGTAATACCACGCTCCTTCTCTTCGGGAGCATTGTCAATCTGATCGAAAGACTTAACTTCCTTGCTACCAAAACCCTTGTCATAAAGAGTCTTAGAAATAGCAGCAGTAAGAGTAGTCTTACCGTGGTCTACGTGACCGATGGTACCAATGTTTACGTGCGGTTTGGTACGCTCGAATTTTTCTTTTGCCATAGCAGTACTTTAATACTATAAATTGTTGATAAATATGTTTTCTTAAAAATTTTTAATGAGCAACCATTCATGAGCTGCTTCCGAGAGTTGAACTCGGGACCTCATCCTTACCAAGGATGCGCTCTACCACTGAGCTAAAGCAGCAACAATCTTGTTCTCATTAGAGCGGAAGACGGGGCTCAAACCCGCGACCCCCAGCTTGGAAGGCTAGTGCTCTATCGACTGAGCTACTTCCGCAATTGTCTTTCGACGTGGGTAGTGATGGATTCGAACCACCGAAGGCGTAAGCCAGCAGATTTACAGTCTGCCCCATTTGGCCACTCTGGTAACTACCCTTTAAACAAATTGGAACAATTCCACTTGTTTGAGCCTCTTGTCGGATTCGAACCAACGACCCCGAGATTACAAATCACGTGCTCTGGCCAACTGAGCTAAAGAGGCGTTTGCATCCGCTTCAAAAGCGAATCTTTTGTTTTAGCGGATGCAAAATTAGATATATTTTCCGAATCACCAAAACTTTTTTATGTTTTTTAGCGATTTTTCTGCTTTTCTTTATATTTGGACAGCTGTCTTGTCAGCGAATCCAAGGTTTTATCAACTCCTTCTTCAAAAGTGTCGCATGTTTCCTGAGCGATTAAATCTTTACCGGGAAGACTTACTATTATTTGTGTCTCCTTATTCATGGCGGTCTCAGGCTTTACGACTTTTAATGACACCTCTACCTTTCTTATTTCGTCACTGAACTTTCCTAGCTTCGTTGTTTTTTTAACAATGAAATCTTGCAATTTCTCACTTGCCTCGAAGTGGATGGCTTGAATCTTAATGTCCATAATACCTCCTCATTTTTTAGGGGCTCTTGGATGAGCCTGGTTATACATATCTTTGAGTTCCTCAAAGGTCGTATGGGTATATATTTCCGTTGTTGACAAACGTTCATGACCCAACAACTCTTTTACGGACTGCAAATCAGCACGATGATTCAGCATAGATGTGGCAAAACTGTGCCTTAGCACATGGGGACTTTTTTTTCTCAGCGTTGTCACCTGACCCAAATAACCCTGAACAATCTGACGCACTTTGGAGTCAGACATCTTTGCTCCGTTTCTTTCACTGATAAAAAAGAATTTGCTCTGAAATCCCTTTTCCAACAGCAGCAAGCGGCGAGCATCAATATATTCATGGATAAATGTTGACAATTCTGTACCGAACGGTATCACACGCTGTTTGTTACGTTTACCCGTCACTCTCACCTGAGATTGGTTACAATCTACATCGTCAAGCATCAGGCCGGTTAGTTCCGAAAGACGCATACCCGTACTGTAAAACACCAATAGTATCAGGTGATCACGCACTCCAGCAAAGCTATCCGGAAAATACTTCCCATCTAGAAGCCTGTCCATCTGATCTTCACGAACAAAAACAGGCAAATTCTTCTCCCTTTTGGGAGCCGACACCAGATGTGCGGGATTCCTATCAACAAGTCCTCTTTTTAGCAGAAATCTATAAAAGGCCCTAACACTGCTGAGCCTGTAACATATACTTCCTGCACGATTACCTTGTTCCACCATGGTCATCATCCAGTCACGGATGACATCTTCATCCAAGTTGTCCCAATAAAGTCCTGCATCAAGTCCCTTGAAAAACCGTTCGAACGCTTCCAAACCGGCCGAATATCCTACTATTGTACGTTCGGATAAGTTCCGTTCATACCTCAGATAATCTACAAAAGACTGAATCCACATCGTTATTCGCTCTTTTCAGATGCGAATATAGACATTTTTCTTGAAATACGCAAGAAGAAAGTCAGAATTTTAAGTTTCTTTAATCTTCTACACGCTGCAACTGCTGTACATATACAGCACGCTCCTTAGCCAGACGCTTGAGCACTGAGGGCTTGTCGAACTGCTGACGGGCACGGAGTTCCTTTACCACACCAGTCTTTTCAAACTTACGCTTGAATTTCTTCAACGCCTTTTCAATGTTCTCGCCTTCTTTTACAGGTACTACAATCATTTTTTTGTTAGTTAAAATTAATTAATTATATGTATCGCACGTTAAATGCGGCGCAAAATTACATATACTTTTTGACGTGACAAAATAATTCCGTTTTTTTCTGCCCGATGTCGCTATATTTTTAGCCACTGACGTCATGTATACGGCAAAGGGGCATCAACGAAAAACTCACGATTTTGCCGCCAGCGTCATCGTATTTTTTATTTTCCTCCCGAGGAAATATTTTTTTCCTCCCGAGGAAAATAAAAACGCTTCCCGACAAGCAAGCGTCGGGAAGCGTGGTATACTTCTAATACCTATCTAATTTGAAAGGTTTTTACAGGTTGGGGTTTTCCTTTGTCCACTCTTCAACAGCAGGAATGATGCCCAATGCGATGATTTCATCGCGCATCTTGCCCAAATGCTCAACAGAAGAAGCCAATGCTGCCATTTCCTCTTCAGTTCCTTCGGGAGTTGTGTAGTGAACACCGTCAGCATCGATAACGGTGGGCATAGCCATCATTACGTTCTTATAACCGAGTTCCTCGCTGTTAACATAGCAGCCAGCGGGCAAAGTGTAAGGCTCACCACCCATTGCAGCCTCAATCATCTTGATAGCGCAGTAAGAGGGGCTCTGGAATGAGCTGCGGCCACGAAGCTTGATGATATTAGAACCACCCTGTACAGTATTGTGCTTGATTTCAGCCCAACGCTCTTCAGAAAGGCCCATTTCGGCCAAAGGCTTGCCATCGATCTTAACCTGAGATGCAAATACAGCCATCTGCTCGCCGTGTCCACCATAAGTCTTGGCTCCGGTAACCTTGTCCTGCTGTACGCCAAATTCCTTGGCCAAGGCCTGCTGCAGACGAGTAGAGTCGAGAGCAGCCAATGAAGTCAACTGATTGGGTTTCAAACCAGAGTGGATCAAAGCTGTCAAAGCGGTTACATCAGCGGGGTTGAAGATAACAACTACGTGCTTAACGTCGGGACAGTACTTCTTGATGAAGTCACCGAACTCTGCAGCAATCTGGCAGTTGCCCTTCAACAGATCTTCACGGGTCATACCCTCCTTGCGAGGAGCACCACCTGAAGATACAATATACTTAGCACCGGTGAAAGCCTCCTCGGGATTAGTTGTCCAAGTGATATTTGCACCGGGGAAACCACAATGAGCCATCTCGTCAGCTACACCATGAACGCCGGGTTCAAAAATATCATACAAACAAATGTTGGGAGTAAGACCGAGCATCAGTGCGCTCTGTACCATGTTTGAGCCAATCATACCACCGGCTCCAACAATAAGAAGTTTTTCGTCAGTTAAAAAAGCCATAATTTATATATTCTTTAAAAATTAGTTAATTATTCGCAAAGATAAATAAAATCCGCTTCCCATCCAAAAAAGAATTGGATTTTATCAGCTCACAACTCTATTTTTCTTCTTTTGTCAAATCCATTTATCATTTATCCACCACTATTTCCTTTACAAAGCGCAAACGATATTTCTTCTTTTCACCCGCCTTTGATGGTGAAGTATTTCCGGCCATAGAAAAACTCTTTTTCCCGTCATCACACAAATAACGGGCTTTCTCAGTGGTACTGTTCAGCTCGTAATCCAGGAAAGGCGGAAGTCCCTCGTTTGTCAGCATCACATTCAAATCCATGAGAGCATCTCCCCCAAGAGACTCCTGGAGCATCTGTGCCTCTGCCGTAGTGGGAATGTTCCAGCCAGATAATCCATCCTCTACATAACTGTCTGCCAACTTCAAAGCCGCAGAAGGGTCATCATCCGTACTCAAAGCCGAAGGCACTTCTGCCTTTTCCTCGCGAGAAAGCAGATACACACTCCACTGCGTTTCGTTCAATTCGCTTACATAAGCCACTATATGGTTCTGCCATAATGAACCCACTTCAGGAGCGCCTGACGGTTCGTCCACATCCGGTTCCGGGGTTCCGGGGCCAAAACCAAAATCCCAGTTTACCACATCACTCCATCCTTCTACTGAAAACTCCCCTTCAACCACCATATCACCGGTTGAATATGAGCCTCTCAACATATAAGGGGTTCCGGATTGCAAAGCCTCTGGGCAGGTATAGGCATAAGAGACATTTCCGGCTGATGTTATCAGGTTCAGCGTAAGTGTGGCAGCACCTTCTGTTGGCAGAACATATACTTTTCCTGACGTCCATTCACCTGGCAGTTCTCCCTGCTTCAATGTCTTGGTATATGAAACCGGAGCGTTTCCAACGCCGGAGAAAGCCCATTGAGAATAAGGTTTGGAGAGTACCATGGAAACAGAAGTCACATCATTGGGTAATCCTGACAACGAGACCTGAACCTGTGAAACAAGGTATCGCATCTGCAAATACGCTTTTGTACCGCCCTGGCCCATCACCACATCAGCCTGGCCCATCTGCAAAGGCACTGACGCATTCTCCTTCAGAGTCAGAACAGAACTGAGTCTTGGGGAAGAAGGCAAGTCGCAACTCGATATTCCGCCCAGCGCTACGATACGGTATGAGCCTGAGGACAACTGGAAGGAAAAAGTTGCCCCCTCGTCCGACAATGTCTGTTGTCCACGGCATTGTCCTTTGGCATCAAATGCATATACCACCAACGGGTATTGCAACTTATCGTCTTCCGAAGCACGCGTATAGACAATCAGGTCGCCCTTCTTATCTTGATCTTCCAATACGGAAAAATCAACCTTCTCGCACGATGCAAGCAGACACATTAAAAGGCCTGCAATCATCCATCTTCCCCGTTTCATTTTTTATTTCTTTCTGATTAGACATTATTCCTCGTCATATGCCTGGTAATCCTCGCTGGTGGTCACCATCTGAGTATTACGTTCATCTGAATCCGCGTTGCGGAACCAATCGCTGTATTCTATATAATGGCGGGCGTATGTCTGATTCAGTTCCGCTGCCTGAACAGGGTCTACCTTCTTGATGAATTTGGCAGGTACTCCGGCCCACAATTCTCCGTCGCCAATCTTAGTATTGCTCAGCACCAGAGCCCCGGCAGCCACAATGGCCCCTTTGCCCACTTCGGCATGATCCAGTACCGTCGCTCCCATTCCGATTAAGGCTCCGTCATGCACAATACACCCGTGCAGCGTCACACTATGACCGATAGTCACGTCATCGCCCAAGATAACGGGAGCCTTTCCGTTCAGTGTATGCAGGCAACTGTTGTCCTGGATATTGGTACGGTTCCCTATTTTTATATAATGTACATCGCCACGCACTACGGCATTGAACCATACCGTACAGTCATCACCCATCTCCACATCGCCGACAATCACCGCACCTTCACTAAAATAGCAATGTTTGCCAAAACGCGGTGCCGGCATTCCTGAAAGTCTTTTAATAATAGCCACTTTTATCCTTATTCTTTAATTCTTCTTTATTTTGACACAGGCGCAGTCATATCCTTGAGCCACGCCCTTTCTTCTTCATTTAAATCCGGCGAAAGCCGTTCATATACCCTGGCATGGTATGCGTTCAGATACTCTATTTCATCTTCCTGCATCATGTCCATGACAATGGGAGTCTTGTCTATGGGGCAAAGCGTCAGAGCCTCCAACTGGAGGAACGTCCCGTATTCCCCTTCCATGAAAGGTGTCACAAGCATTGTGTTTTCTATTCTCACACCATGACTTCCCGCCCTGTAGATTCCCGGCTCGTTTGTCACCGTCATTCCTGCCTTCAGTGCTGCCGGCACATAATTCATCCTTATTTGGTGCGGGCCTTCATGTACATTCAGGTAAGCCCCCACCCCATGTCCGGTCCCGTGAAGGTAATTCACCCCATGCTGCCACATGGCATATCTTGCACACACATCCAGTTGCGTCCCGCTGCTTCCTTCCGGAAAGCGCAGCATCGCCAGACGGATGTGGCCTTTCAGCACCAATGTATAATCTATGCGTTCCTGCTCCGTCAGTTCGCCCAATGCAATAGTTCGGGTTATATCTGTTGTCCCGTCCTGATACTGGGCTCCGCTGTCCAGCAGTAGCAGACCTTTGGGTTGCAGTTCACTGTCGCTCTCTTCATCTGCCTCATAATGCACAATGGCACCGTGAGCCGCATAGCCGGCAATCGTATCAAACGAAAGCCCCTTGTATAAAGGCTGCAGGCTACGGAATTCCTCCAGCTTACGGCTGACCGAGAGTTCCGTCTCCCCTCCTTTATTTACAGCAGGCAACAACCAGCGCAAGAATTTCACCATTGCGATTCCGTCCCTGTGCATAGCCTTTCTGAACCCGTCAATCTCCGTCTTGTTCTTAACCGCTTTTTGTGCGGCAACCAGGCTGTCTCCCGATACAATTTTACAAGTCTCGGGAAGGAGTTCTACCAGCCGGCTGTTGGTTGACCTTGCATCCAGCAATACAGAACGTGCCTCACACAACGGCAAGTCCGAAACCAACTGCCCGTAAGGACGGCATTCTATGCCCTGCCCACACAATTCTGTCCTGGCCTCATCGCTCAGTTTTGTATCGTCCACATACAAGACTGCCTTCTCCTGCGTAATCCACATATAGGCCACAGCTACCGGGCAGCAATGCACATCGGTTCCACGGATATTGGCAAGCCAGGCCACTTCGTCCAGTTTGCAAATCAGCGTAGCTTCTGCATGACGCTCCGCCAACCGGGATCGCAGCCTTTCAATTTTTGATGCAGCAGTTTCCCCGGCAAACTCAATGGGGTGCAATGCTATAGGATACTGAGGAATCGGCGGACGCTGAGCCCACAATTCAGCGGCAGGGTCGTCCGACAATACCAGTTCCAGGCCCTGAAATGCCAGTTCGCTACGCAATTCTTGTTCCTCAGCAAAGGGGACAACCCAGCCGTCCACTCCAACCTTTCCGTTCTCCGGCAGTTCAGCAGAAAGCCATTCAGGGATACTCGGCGTGCAGGGTATCCTTTCCTTCATCAGGACAAAGGGTGTGCCTTTCAGCTGTTCTTCTGCAGCCAGAAAATAGCGGCTGTCAGTCCACAGAGCGGCAGCATTCATCGTCACTACAGCGATACCGGCACTACCATTGAAGCCGCTAATCCATTCGCGGGTCTTCCAATGCGAAGGCACGTATTCTCCGGCATGGGGGTCAGAACTGGGAAAAATAAAAGCGTCCAATCCATGTTTGCCCATGAATTCGCGTAACGCTTCAACACGTTGGTATATTTTGTTTTCCGGCATCGTAAAGGTCTTTATTTTTAGCAAAGTTATAATTATTTCCTCATTCAACAAAGAACCTGGACTATATTTTATGGAATAACATATAATTATTCCTTTTTTCAACAAGGCTTTATCCCATTACCCATCTTTCCAGATTACGGGTCTCGCTGGTTACGTTCGCACCAATCTTCACCACCTCTCTGCCATCAACGGCAAAGGGGAGGGCATAATCCTTGGCATTTATCTGCGACAGTGCTTCCTCTGCAGAACCGTCCAGTTTCAGCTCTATGATGTACACATACTTGTCCGTGCCTATCAGCAGGTCTATGCGTCCGCGCGATGTACGGTATTCCGCCTGTATGTACAGGCCCATCAGCTTGGTGATGATGTACATCACGTTCTGGTAATGGTTCTCCAGATCGCGTATCAGTTCGTAAGGTATGTCTGCCATCAAGGA
This sequence comes from Bacteroidaceae bacterium, assembly GCA_017935785.1. Lineage (GTDB taxonomy): Bacteria > Bacteroidota > Bacteroidia > Bacteroidales > Bacteroidaceae > Physcousia. Next base: position 10,328 of record JAGBGU010000041.1, on the reverse strand, counting down.
TTGCATCAGCTGCATGAAACGGTCAGCATCGCCTTTTTCTAACGAGATTACAAACTGGCTGATGATGGTCGTGTGTTTGGCTGATTTAGAGTAGGAGTAATATGGAAGCAGGAAGTTTACGAACCCTTCCTTTACCTCCTCATTCGGGTAGTCAAGCCGGTAAGTTCCAAAACGCTTGTCACATGACTTAATCGTCAGGTATCCGCTTTGGTAAAGCACCGCTATCGGGTTGTCCACCCTCGCCTGTACGCTTTCCAGTTCGCTGGTAGCCGCCTCGTAACCGGACAGTTCACTGGGGTTCAAGTCCACCTCCTTCATCAGCTCCACCAGATAGGTGGGTGTGCCCGTACTGAACCAATAGCTGCCGTAGCTGCGGTCGCTCAATGCCCATAACAGACTGAACGGATTGTACAACCCTTGGGTGTCGCCGCAAAAATGGTAGCCGTCATAGCGCTTTTCCAGTTCCAGATACGCCTCTTTCTTTGTCTGCCCGTTGGCTTCGGCCAACTTCTCCACTTCGGCATCAAAGGTGGCGTGCAGTTCCTTTTCCGTTATGCCGCAAATGTCATGATAGTGCGAACTCATGGAAATGTCTTTTAGGTTGTTCAGATCGCTGAACACGCTTACCTTGCTGAACCGGGTAACGCCCGTCAGCATGGCAAAGCGCAGGTCGCCGTCGGCACTCTTCAGTACACCGTAGAAGGCCTTCAGCGCATAGCGGAACTCCGTCTGCAGAGCCTCGTTCCCTATGGCCTGCAGCATGGGCTTGTCATATTCGTCCACAAGTACCACCACGTTTCTGCCGGTCTTCTGCTTGGCAGAATGAATGACTGCCATAAACCGCTGTGAGAGACTGGGATTCCCGCTCTCTGTAGTACCGTACATGGACTCCCATTTACGCAGATAAGTATCCAACAGATTGTTCAATTCATCCAATGAGGCATAGCGTTCCGCATTCAGATCCAGATGCAGTACGGGATAGGCGTTCCATTCTGTTTCAAGACGCTCTATGGCAAGCCCCTCAAACAGATGCTTCTTGCCCTCGAAGTAGGCCTGCAATGTGGACAAGAGCAGACTCTTTCCAAAGCGCCTGGGACGGCTCAGAAAGAAATACTTTCCTTCTCCAGCCAGCTTGTACATCTGTGCAGTCTTGTCTACATAAGCCCAACCTCCGGTTCTTATTTCTTCAAATTGCTGTATGCCTATAGGATATTTCATGACCTTGATCTGTTTGATTTCCCCACAAAGATAACTCTTTTTTGTGAAAAGATGAATATTTAAGCATAAAAAGAGACAAATACCCTTAGAGAATGTGGCTGGAAGTTATTAGACTATCCCACAACAACTTTTGCAAGGGCACAATCCTTATTGTCATCCATACCAAGTACATGTTTCCGCTTGTTACGGAATCTTAATGATTCTTTCTGATTCCCTGTACCCTTGTGGAGAAACACCGGTTATTTTCTTAAACAGGCGCGAGAAATAATATGGGTCATCAAACCCCACCTTATAACATATTTGATTTATTTTCAACGAGGTCTTATTCAACAACCAACAGGAATATTCTATTTTAAGTTTGTTGAAATAGGCAAGTGGAGCCATCCCAGTTTGGTCATTGAACATCATACACATGTGGCTTACAGAATAGCCTAGATAATTTGCCATATCGTTCAAGCTAAGTTGTCTTTCTATGTTCTCTTCCATGTAATGGATTAATTCTGACACTATATTGCTTTCTTTCAAATTCTCGCATATCACATTAGATTTTGCTTGTCTGTAAGCTGGCAGGAATTTAAATGAGGCCAAATATGCGAACAGAATAGACGAAGCATAGCAGAGATTCTCAACCGTCGTTCCTTCATTTAATGTTTTATGCATCTCCTCAAAGATCTTCTTCCGGGTAAACACGCTTGAATCAATTCCTGTCCTGATGTAAGTTGGAGTTTCCATTCCTCTGGAGAAATAGCTCGCTAGGAAGCCTCCGAATCTCACCCAATAGACTGTCCACTTTTTATTGTCTTGCGAACCATAGGAATGGGGCTTGTCCATTGGAAAAATAAAAAACTGACCCGCCTTTACAGAAAAACGCATACCTTCCAATTCGCACCATCCCTCTCCTTCTACACAGTAATTCAACAAATACTGCCCCTTGGCTCCCTCCATACCATGGGGACGTTTTATTATATGTTGGTTAACCTTGGGGAAATAACCGATGGCATTTATATGCAAAACGGAGAGAAGTTCTTCTGTCTCCAAGGTATTTTTCATCTCCAAAGGGATTCTTAACAACTGTTCTCCCTTAAATCCTTCTTTCATGCTTTATCGTAATTTATAATGTCACCCCTGTTTTAAAAATGGCGATATCTTTATAGCCGTTTGTCTCATTTTTCACAAGATTTCCATTTACCGTAGCTAAAACAAGTCCCCGCAATTTGTGGAACAGGGTCTCCATCTCAGTTCCCGCCACCAACGTACCGGCATCAAAATCCATCCAGGCAGACTTGTTATGGTAAAGTTTACTGTTGGAAGAGATTTTCATCGTTGGAACAAAGGTCCCGAACGGTGTTCCTCGACCAGTAGTAAAGAGTACCATCTGGCATCCGGATGCAGCCAATGCCGTGGAAGCCACAAGGTCATTGCCTGGTGCCGACAACAAACTAAGTCCCTCTGTTTGCAATCTTTCTCCATAATCCAATACAGAGCGCACCGTTGAAGTGCCACACTTTTGCGTACACCCCAACGATTTCTCCTCTAAAGTAGAAATGCCGCCAGCCTTGTTGCCCGGACTGGGGTTCTCCCCCACTGGCTCTTCATGACGCAAATAGAAATCCTTGAAATCATTGATAAGATTCACGGTCTTCATAAACAGTTCCCTTGTCTCGCAACGGTTCATGAGAATGCTCTCTGCTCCGAACATTTCAGGCACTTCAGTCAACACCACAGACCCACCTTGTGCCACTAACCAATCACTAAACACACCTAATAAAGGATTGGCAGTGATGCCTGAAAAGCTGTCTGAACCACCACATTTCAGCCCCACTCGCAACATAGATAAGGGACAAGGCTCACGCTGGTCCTTTTGCATCAGTGCATATAGTTCATGCAGTACTGCAAGACACGTTTCCAATTCATCCCCCTTGATTTGTTGTGTGGCCACAAAACGCACCCTCTCCTTATCATAGCCCATACAGAATCGTTCAAACTCATCCGGCTGATTATTCTCACATCCCAGCCCCACTACCAAAACAGCGCCAGCATTGGGGTGATGCACCATGTCTCGCAATATTTTCCGTGTATTCTGATGGTCTCCCCCCAATTGCGAACAGCCGTAATTGTGGGGATAGGCGATAATGTTCGCCGAACCCGTCTCTTTCCGCATTGTCTCTGCCAGCCGCTGACAGATTCCATTTACACAGCCCACCGTAGGGATAATCCACAGTTCGTTACGGATACCAACCTCCCCATTACGGCGCCGATAGCCCATAAATGTGAGTCCTTCGTTCCAGAAACGTTGTTCAATGCGTTGTGGCATGTAGGTATACTCTTGCGTGCCACTCAGGTTCGTTTTCAGATTATGCTCATTGAGCCATTGTCCTGCTTTTATGTCTCGGCATGAATGCCCTATTGGGAAGCCATATTTTATGACATTCTGGTTATTGGCAATATCACACAAAGCAACTTTGTGCCCGGTTGGTATATCTTCAACGGCAATTAGGACTGTTCTATCCACTATCAGTTTCTCACCTTTACAGATTGGCCGCAATACCACAGCCACATTGTCGGACGGATGAATTTTCAGTAGAACCGTATTCATTTCAAAACTGATTTGACCGTTTCAAGCATACCCTTCTCTTGAATCATTTTTAGAAAATGAATCAACAATTGGGTCAGACCGCATATTTCATTCAAGTCTCCATGTTCCTTCCATACCAGTTCATGAGCGCCCAATACACCACGAGCCACTTCTGTCAAGTCCTCATTCTGCCACAACTTGTTAACCAGTTCCACAATCTGAGGGTCGTCATCCGGCCTGATAGGAGTACCGTCATTCCGCACACCGCCTTTATAATAAGTAATGATGGCAGCCAGCCCAAGCGCCAATCCTTCCGGAAGACGGCCATTCCTCTCCAAATAGATCTTCATGCCAGGCAGGACGCGCGTTTTGTACTTCGAGAAAGAATTCAGCATGATGCTGGTTAGCTGATGATCCACGTACGGGTTTTCAAAACGTTCCAGCACATGAGCTGCAAACTCCAATAGTTCTTCTTTGGGCAGATTTAGTGTCTGCATCAGCTCTTCATATTGGACTTTGTGAATGAAACGTCCCAATACAGGGTGTTGGCAAGCATCACGTACGATATCCACACCGGAAAGGAATGCTACAGGGCTCAAAACGGTATGAGGGCCATTGAGCAATGTCACCTTACGTTCATGATACGGGGCTTCCGAATCTGTAATCAACACGTTCAACCCAGCCTTTTCAGCAGGGAACTCTTTTCGCAGATCCTCTGTTGTCATGTTCTGAGGACGCTCCATTACCCACAAGTGAAAGGCTTCGCCCCTGACCACCATCTTGTCTTCATACGATATGCGCTGTTGTATTTCCACAATGTCCTTTTTGGGATAACCGGGAACGATACGGTCTACCAAAGTAGCACATACATAGTTATATTTCTCAAACCACTCCCGGAACGCAGCATAATCCGTACCCAAATCCTCTTTCCACAAATCAATGTACTCTAAAACACATTTTCTAAGATGATGACCGTTTAGGAAAATCAGTTCGCACGGGATAATAATCATTCCACGCTCAGGATGTCCTCCAAAGGCACAGAAACGCCGGTACAGGAACTGAGTCAATTTAGCAGGAAAGCTGCTGGCCGGAGAATCATTAAGCCGGCAAGCCGGGTCAAAGGCAATACCGGCCTCTGTCGTATTGGAAATGACAAAGCGCATCTCGGGCTGTTCGGCCAATAACATGAATGCTTGGAATTGGCGGTAAGGGTTCAACGCTCTTGAAATACAATCTATACGAGTCATGGAATCTACTGGTTTGCCGTTTTCCAACCCCTGTAGATTGACGTGATACAGACAGTCTTGCCCATTCAGGACATCCGTCATACCCACCTCAATTGGCTGCACCACCACAACGGATGCATTAAAGTCTGTCCTCTGGTTCATGTGCCAGATTATCCAGTCAACAAAAGCCCTCAGGAAGTTACCTTCACCAAACTGTATTATCCGTTCTGGAGCAACGCTTTTTGGTGCTGTCTGTTTGTTTAAGTTTTTCAGTTGAGCCATTTTTATAGATATGTTATTATTTAGGGGCTACTAATCAAAAATTATTCCTATCAAAAAGATTGTCCGCAAAATCCATCAGCCATGTCCAATCCCAGGCAGAATGTCCATGCTTCTCACTACGCCGCACATAGCCCAAACGTTCTCCAATGGCACATGTGTCATAATCAACAGGCCATTCCACTTTGGGCAAACCTTTCCTGCAGAACTTTTCCCATACAGGACTGGCTGCCTGTAAGGAAAGGAATTCACCCTTTGTGTCAAACCAAGGTTCGTTAAACCCCTGCACCAGCAAAGCGCGCGGTGCCACACTGGCCAAGAGCAAATGTTGGTCAAACGGCATTTGGTCCTCATGTCCGGCATATTTCTTGTATGCCTTGCAATACCAGTGGATTTTTGTTGTTGTTTCAGCTGCAATGTTCTCTCCAAAATTGCGTTTCGCTAAAGGAGCACCCCCACCCCCTGTCTGATTGGGGACAACCACCGGGAAACGCTCGTCAAAAGCCCCAGCTATCAGAGCGGCTTTCCCAAGACGCGAACTTCCCGTCAAGACAACTCTGTTTGCATCCAATAACGAATCTTGCTCAATCATATCCATGCCTCGCATCAACCCCCAAGCCCATGCACCAAGTGCGGTTGTATTGTCATCGCGGGCTGGGTCTCTTGGAGGCCAAAGTTCAAAGCATCGCTGGTAAGCATAAGTTTCCTGTTCTTTTGTTGGATCGGGTGAGATATCAGCATAGCAGGCAGTTATGAAAGCATACCCCCGCGCAAGAATCATACTTACTGGGTAATATGTATCCTGATTCGGGTCGGCAAAAATACCACGAGGTTTTAATTCACGAAAAAGTTGGTGGGGTACATCCAAGTTCTTTGTCACAATAATGGCAGAATCTGTAAGTACAGTGTGGTTACCGCAATAGTTCAACAATAGTACTGAAGGTACGGGAACCTTGGCATGACGGGGGGTTACAATGAGCCAATCAACGTAGGGTCCCGTCATATCTTTACAGAACCACATCCTTACTTGACGTCTCAATCCAAAACCGCCAAGGGTGACACCCTCTTCCAACTGCCCCAGATAGATTTCATTCTTGGGAGGCATCTGCCCATACATCTCTCGCTGAAAGATGTCCAATATCTCTTTACGGCGCAAACCCCAATCGCGCAGATTCTTTACCTTTTTCCCATTGACAAATCGAAGCGGGTCCTCCAGTGTGTAAGTACCCACCTTTTCTTCATCGTAATTTACATGTTGTGCCAGGCTCGCTATATTCACAGCATAAAACACCAGCATTAAGATATATTTCCTTGAAATCATTGTTCCTCTTTTGTATTTTTTATGTTTTTGTTTGCTGCAATATATTATATATATAATAGCCACTACTGTATCAAAGAATCAAGGTGATGTCGGTCTCGTATGGCTAGGAACCACTGAACCATTGACTACAAAATTGTCAAAAAACACATTCTCCATTTTTCCAATTTGATAAACCGGTTTGCCATGGATACCATCAAACCGACAGTTACTAACCGTAATGTTGTTGATGGTATAAGAGAGTGAGTCTGCCTTAAAACCCTCAATCATAACACCAATAAAAGATTTCTGACAAGTGACATTCTCCATTGTAACATCACGAACAATAGGATAGTAGCCACGACAACAGTTCTCCCAAGGTTCATAGTTCGTATTTATCTTGAGTACAGCCTCTGAACATTGGTCTACTGTCACGTTACGCATGTGGATGTTCTCAATGATGCCTCCACGACAAGAATTTGTCTTGATACGCAATACACGCTCAAGTTCGGGCGAATCCATGACACAATCGTGAGCATAGACCTTCTGGCAACCGCCGGATATTTCAGAACCTATCACCACGCCACCATGACCGTTTTTCATCTTGCAATTGCGTATGATGATATTCCTGGAAGGCACGCCACGCTCACGTCCGTCTCTGTTACGCCCGCTCTTGATGGCAATACAATCATCGCCGGTATCAAAATAGCAATCCTCTATGAGTACGCGGTCGCAAGATTCCGGATCACAACCGTCTCCATTCGGGCCATCGTTAATCATTTTGACACGGCGCACGGTGATGTCTGTGCAAAGGAAAGGGTGAATAACCCAAAAAGGCGAGCGCAGCAAAGTAACATCCTCCATGAGAACACCCTCGCATTTGTTCAAACCAATTAACTGAGGGCGCAAGCCATCTTCTGTGCGGAAAATACGTTCGGGCGACCGTCGTCCTTTTTCATCATACATAGGGATTCCGTCTTCGCCAGCCTGGGACAAACGGGGACGGCCCGCAGTATTCTGATTGATCATACCCTCTTTCCACCCAAATTCCTTAAAACCTTTCCAGGGCCACCAGGTTTCCTTGGAACCTCCGCCATCAATGGTACCCTTACCAGTGATGGCTATGTCACGGGCCTTGTAAGCATACACACAAGGTGACAGGTTAAAACACTCAAGTCCCTCCCAAGAGGTCTCCACAATAGGGTACAGTTCAGGTTGGAACACAAATTCAAGAGTGGCTCCCTCTTGCACCTCAAGGTTGACCCCGCTTTTCAGCATGATGGCCCCTGTAAGGAATTTACATCTGGCCGGGACGACCACACGCCCACCACCTTTTTTGGAACATACGTCAATGGCTTTTTGGATTGCCTTCTGATTCTTGGCAGCAGAATTATTCGTTTTGGCACCATACTTGGTGATACGGTACACCCGGTCTGCAAACCGGGGTACACGTATGCTTTGCTCAATCTGCTTGTAACGGGCATCATCCCACTGGCCTGCCCTTGTGCCGTTCCTCTGGATGTCGTTTTCTGCGGCACCGGCATCAAGTGTTATCACACCCGACAGACATGCGGCAAGTAAAAGAATGAACAATCTCATATTATCGTCATTATCATCGTATCTTCTTTTCTATGTGTTCGCCAGAGGCTGAAACGCTTTTCTTGCCAATGATAAACACGAAATCGGCGGGAGCATCCGAAGCCACAGTTACTCGACCCTTACGCTCGTCATAACTAACGGTACAGTCGAAATACTCAATGCCATCTCCCTTGGGAAGATGGAAACGGCGCACGGTTTTACCGTTCGGATAGATCCGGAAAATACGCTTGCCCGGCATGGAAGCGTCTGTCATGGGAATGATGGCGCCAGAACGAATGAACAAAGGGAATCTGCTGATCGGATATTCTTCCGTTATCTTGACCCCTGCCTGGAACACTTCACCAGTCCAATAGTCAATCCATTCTCCTTCATCGGGCAGATGATAGGTTACTTTGTTTTCGTCAGAAGTAATGGCTTTTGTAAATATGTCATTACCCAACAGATGGCTATGTTCTACAAAGTCTGTTCCCTTAATCAGCGAGCCACCCTTAAGATGAGCGTCTACAATTGTTGAGAATTTATATGGCACCAATGATTTCAACCAGTTCACACACCAGCGGTAAGCATCTTCCATCTCCTTACCGTGTGTCCATGGCAGATGGGCAGAAAAAGGACCGTTCTCACCACCGTTAATCATACAGGCCGTCATACAGCCAAACTGGGCATAGCGCAGGAATTGAAGGCTTGTAGACTTCACACGATGGAATCCGCCAACTTCACATGCTATGGCTCCATAACCGTAACGTGCAGACCTGTAAATGTCGTTGATCTGGCTTCGCATACCTTCCCAATCACCTTTGAAGTCGCCACACCAGGCCATATTGTTCTTCTCTATGCTCGATGTCAGACCTTCCTGCCAGGAATAGGGGCGGGCAATAGTGATTCCATCAGGCTTTCTATCCACTGCATAATCGTACATGGCATCATAATAGTAATAACGAAAAGCTTCATTTGTCATCATTCCCTTGGAAGTGTTGAACTGGCCTGGCAAATGCACTTCACCTTGGTCAACCTTCCATCCATACACTCCTTCTGTGAACACCTTATCAAGCTGGCTATACCACCACTTCACCGCTGCATCATTGGTAAAGTCTATATGTATGCCTTGTCCCTTCCACCATCCTATGGATCTGCTGTCATACGCTCCATAATTGTTCCTTGCCACCTCATCAAAGGTCTCGCTTTTCTGTTCGGAGGTATCATTGCCCTTCTCGTTGACAAAACCCGTCAGCCAAAGAATGGTCCTGACACCTTTCTGCATAAAACCCTTTATCATGCCAGAAGCATCCTTATAGCGCCGGGGATCCCATTCAAAATCATTGTATGACTTGGACCAGGGACTGTCTATTATTATCGCATCCACGGGATAACCGCGTTCAATATAGCTGTTCACCAAGGTTTCTGCACCCTTTTGGTTGTTCAGACTGTCTTCCCATACAATATGGCCAAATGCCCATGCAGGAGTAATTGGCGGGCACACCGTATTAGGGCTGACATTCAAATTCTGGGCAGAACAGATTCCTGCCGTAACAAACAGCGACAATGCGGCCCCGCACTTGACAAGCTTCGTTTTAAAAAGATTCTTCATCATAATATTCTTTTGTATCTTGTTTGTATTCAAATCCTCATACCAAAGAAAAAGGGTGTGCCCATTTTGACACACCCTCTCCATCAAAATCACGCTTAATTATTAATCAAAAACTTCTTCCTATTGATAATGTATACACCCTTGGACAACTTATCCTTAGATACCTTTCTACCGCTGAGATCATAAATTTCATCGTGGATACCGATTTGGAAGTCAGGGCTTTGGATTCCCTCACCCGATGCATTCTCATAGTTGCCACCAGCGTTCATTACCACGGTCTTATGAGTGGAATCCAATACAGGATACAAATCTTCACCTATATTCTGATACCACACAATCGTACTTTGGTCACCATTCAGTTTATAGCAAAGCTCGCCGTTTGCCACTTGCTCGTCAGTAATTGTAATGGCCTGAGTTCCAATCTTACTATAGCAGTTTGTAATGGTGCCAGATTCCATACCACGTACAAAATATGCACCTTCGTTGTCTGTTCCTGTTATTTGGCCGATAACCCAGCAGTTTTCAAAAACAGCATTATAACCAGCC
>JAGBGU010000040.1 GCA_017935785.1 Bacteroidaceae bacterium | reverse complement strand
ATCGCAACATTATGCGTTAAACCCAAATCGGTCAATAGGCTGTTACGCGCTAATAAAGCCATCTTTTTGTCATATGTTTCGTCGCTTCTCGGTTACAATGGAACCCCATTGCGCCCTCAAACCGGCAAAACATCTGTTCAAGAATAAAGGCTATTATCATCATAACACTAATGACCGATTTGGGTTAATACATGGATAATTCTGCCCTTTTTTAAGAAAAATATCGGGAAATAGGGATTTTCCCCCAAAAAATAGGGAATTTCCCCATGATTTTTTTAAACTAAACTATTATATTTGTGCTATTAATTCTGGTATTACCATAAAAAACAGGCTTATGAAGAAGATTCTTTTCACTTTGACAATCTTGCTGGTCTGCTGTTTACAGGCACTTGCACAGCCGAGAGACTACACCGCCATGGTGGTGGATGCGGAAACGGGAGAGGCGTTGCACTATGCCAGTGTCTATATTGCAGAAAACAGGGGAACTATTACCAATCAGGACGGAAAGTTCATTATTTCCGCCGCACCCGATGAAGTCCTCCAGTTCAAGTTTATCGGATATGAGAACCTTAGCGTGAAGGCTTCGGAAATGGGCAGTGTCGTACGCATGAAACCGGCCGCACAAACTATGAAACAGGTATCGGTGTTCCCAGTAATGGAAATACTGAAACAAATAACCCAAAAACTCAACGGGGAATACAAGAAATTCAAAAAAGAAGAGGACATTTATTTCTTCCGCATCACTACGAATATAGGCGAAAAGAAGGAACTGGCAGAAGCTTTCATGACCGCACGCTCGGCAGTGAACCTTAGAGACATATCGTTACTGAGCGGAAGAAGGGGATTGCAGGAAGGTGATTCACTGGCAAATCCGTTGCTTTCTAATGCCAACTTCCATCATCCTTTGGAACTGGGGGCGATGACACAGGATGTCAGTTTCTGGGATATGCTGAACACCCCAATTCGGGAAAAGTTTAATGAGAAATACTATAACGACTATTACAACATTTCCGTAAGGGAAATCGCCGGTAACGAAGGCAACAGCGTTTTCTGTCTGAAATTCGAGCCTAAAAAAGAACTTGCCACCGAAATCAGACTTGTAGGAGAACTCTATGTTGACGCAAAAAAACTTGATCTTCTACGCTTCAAAGGAGAAATTCCGTCATTGGCAATGGAAGTCAAAAACGGAAAAGTTGGCAAGACCATATCCGTTAACATATCAATAAATGCGGACTATACCCGAGAAAACGGTTTTTCGAAGGTTGCCAACATATCTGCCTCTATTAGAAACGAAGGGTTTAACACCCATGCCCTGTTGTACAGGATGGACTCCCTTTCCGTTGTCACAAAAGAAGGGGAAAAGGTAAAGGACAACCTGCTGAGCACCATAGACCAGGTAGGAAACGATTCCCCACTTTGGGTTGACCCTAACATCGTCTTGAGAACGGCCGAAGAAGAACAGATTGCCGTCAGACAAGAAACCGAGGAAGACACACTCTCGCAGAACAACGTCCCGGCAATAATGAAACCGATGATGGAACGCCTCACCGCCTTCGGCCAACGCATTCCGCAGGAAAAGGTTTTCGTACACATGGACAACACCTGCTATTTCCTGGGTGATACCATCTGGTTTTCCGCCTATACCAGAGAGACGGCTACGGGAAAGCCATCGCCGCTGAGCCGTGTGTTGTATGTGGAACTGCTCAATCACGACGGTTATCTGGTGGAGCGCAAGCTCATTGAACTGAACAAGGGAAGGGGCGACGGATTCTTTGCGCTGGACAAGAATATCCAGTACAGTGGCTTCCACGAGTTGAGGGCGTATACCCGATGGCAGCTCAACTGGGGAGAGTTTGAACACAAGCACAGTCTGGCAGCCGAGAAATGGTTTGCGGACAAGGAGTTGGAGAGGAAATATTATCGGGATTACCATAAGCTCTACAGCCGTGTCTTTCCCGTATATGACAAGCCCAAGGAGAAGGGAAGTCTTGCAAGGAACATGACCTTGCGACGGTTGCAGCGCTATTTCTCCAAAGACATGGACAAGCGAGAGCTGACGCTGAACCTGTTTCCCGAAGGCGGAAACCTTGTGGCGGGCATCCCCAACCGGGTGGCTTTCGAAGCCACATGGGATGACGGGGAATGGCTGGAGGGATGGCTGCACTACGGCACGGATTCCGTCCCTGCCGTACACCGGGGACGGGGCGTTATCACCCTCACGCCACAAAAGGACATGGAAAAGGAAGTGGTCTTCATCACAAAGAAGGGAGAGAAAGTTAAGGCAAAGCTGCCGGAAATTAAGGAAGAGGGGGCGGCAATGCAAGTGGAGCAAAAAGACGGCATGGTGGAAATCGGCATACGGCTGAGCGCTTCCATGCTGCCCGACAGCATGGCCATGACGGTGATGCACGAGGGAAAGGTTAAGGCTTTCTTCACCATGGAGGGAAAGGAAAAGACCTTCCGCATAGACTCCGAGGCTTTGCAAGCCGGTGTGCATCAGGCAACGGTGTTCGATACGCAGGGACGGGTATATGCCGACCGGCTCTTCTTTGTGCGCAGAACGGAGACAGAGCGCCCAACCCTTATGTTCACCGCACCGAAGGACGAGTGCAAGCCCTACGAAAAGATAAGTCTGGAGATAAACGGAGCGGAGGGCAACACTCCCATTTCATTGGCCGTGCGGGACAACTACGGTAGCGACGCGCTGTTTGACAACGGCAACATCATGACGGAGATGCTGCTGGCAAGTGAGATAAAAGGCTTCATACCCGAACCGGGCTGGTACTTTGAGGAGGATGACGAGCCGCACCGGCAGGCACTTGACCTATTGATGATGACACAGGGATGGCACAGATTCGACTGGCAGGACATGGCGGTAAAGGGGAGATGGGATCTGACACAGCCTGCAGAGCAGGCTCCCATTATTATGGGAAACGTGTATAAATATTCATGGAACCCACAAAGTGCCATCATTCATCAAATGGAGATATCCAGAACTAATTTCGAAATGGCGGGTGGTTTTAGAAAAGTATATACTGGGGAGGAAAGAAGCATTAATACGGCCAAATCAAATGACAATGGCAAAATTAAGAAAGAAGTACTCCTCCATGCAGAACTGGTGCATATAGGAGAATCCAACACATCTGTATTAGAGACCAAATGTGACGACAACGGTTTCAAACTGCAGTTACCCCGTTTCTATGGAGACTGTGTGTTTTTCCTGGGGGCGTCCGACAGCACTAAATGGGGGAAGGAAAAGCATCAGTGGATTAAACTTGCATACTCATGGGATGAATGGGACAACATGATCATAAAGGAACGCGTCAAAAATTATTCCGAACCAGAATTTAGTATAAGGATAGAGCGCCCATATCCAAGATTTGTAAAGCCATACACCTATTACCAAAAACATCTAAGCCGTTTCTCGGACACGTTGGAGTATGCGCCAGGCATATTGGCGGACAAAACCACTGTAATGAAAGAGGTAAAAGTAAATGCAACGCACGGAGGTATGAGACATTTGGATGACACACAGCCCGCATTCATGCTGGATGCTTACGAAGCAGTAAATCAAGCCATAGATGCAGGATTAGATTTTGCAGACAATGCCATAGCCAGAACATATATCAGCGATATGGGATTGAATTCCCCATACATGAAAGAGGTCATAATGCAAATTGTTTCAACAAGACCTGGCGATGCATTAATTACAAACAAAAATGGATCAGAATCCTTCAAATCCGGAAACATAAAGAGACGATTCGGGCTTAGCGAGTTCAAACGGGCACAACCGCCATACTGCGACATTCCTAAAGACTCTATTTATCATCCCAAATACTTGAAGTCGTTCTATTACGCAGAAGATCAGATAAACAAGCTATATGACCGGATGAGCAGAGAAGAAATGATGCAATTCGTCGGACTGAAAAGACACGACCGCTATTTCATTTATACAGACTTCCACCCACGAATGGAGAATGACAAGCGGTATCATGGCACGAATCTTCCCGAAACATCTATTGCCATCTATCCCTTCCCAGACGGTAGTGAACGAATGGTTTACCGTGACCGTAGAATTATATTACCCGGCTTTGCCTATCCTGCCGAATGTTACAGCCCCGACTACAGCAAGCAGACACCGCCGGACAGCGTAAAGGACTACCGCCGCACGCTATACTGGAATCCTAACGTAATGTTGAACCAGGACGGCAAGGCCACTATTACATTGTATAATAACGCGCGCACGACACAAATCAGTGTGGATGCCGCAGGACAGGCTGCGGACGGCACATTGTTGTGGGGGGAGGAACGATGAGCTAAGAACGGTTAACGAATGAGCGAATAACTTGTTTATTAACTGTGTTCATGCTCCTCTCGTCATGCTGACCATCTCTTTTGTTCTTCTGTCAAAAAAACTGCCAAAATGTGTATTTTGGAGTAAGATAGCTTACTTGGGCTGAGGAGATAGCTTGTCTGGTCCGATAAGATAGCTTATCTTGTCCGAGGAGATAGCTTCTTGGAAAAACGATGATTGTACAAAAAGGGCGGACACTGCGGTCCGCCCTTTTTATGGATATTTTGCTTTGTTATTATTCACCCATTTTCTTGAGACCTGTGCTCTCGGCGGGCTTGCCTTTGTAGCGCTTGTTCAGTCCGTCTACAATTTCGGCTGTAATGTCATAATCGGGGTTGGCGATGAGAAGGTTGTCGCCGGCCTTTACCATTACATAGTCATATTTCTTCTCCTGGTTGTAAACCTTGAGGAATGCCTGAATGCTGTCGCGGGCTTCTTCGTTGATGCGCATTTGTTCTGCGTTAAATTCTCCGTTCAGACGCTCGGCCAGTTCCTGCAGTTCCATTTGTTCCTTTTGCAGGTTGTTTTGTGCGCGTTCCAGTTCGTCGCGTGTGGTGAAACCGTTGCTTTCGTACTTTTTCTGCATTGCGTTGGCGTGCTGCTCAAGCGTACGTTGCTTCTGTTCCAGTGTGTTCTGGATGTTTGTGCCTTTGCGGGCAAGCACTTCGCTGTAGTCCTTGTAAAGTTTGTACTGGCTCATCAGGGTATCCAACTGTACATAAGCGATGCGCATGCCTGTATTGGGTTTACTATCGCCGTTTGCGGCTGCCTCCTGTTGTGAAGCCTGGTTACAGCTTGCCAGGGCAAAAGCGATGGCTGCTGTCAAAAAAAGAGTTGTTTTCATTTTTTATTTTCGTTATTTGTTGTATTCTTTTTCTTCTGGTCCGCCGAGCGTTCCGCCACGCAGTTGGGGTTTTCCTTTCGTTCCATGGCATCCATGCTCTGCACGCAGTGAATGCCCCTTTTGCGCATGGCGGCACTTGCACCGATGTGCATGCTGCGGAACCTTCCGCCCCGTACCAAAATGATGCGGACAGACAAAAGTGCCAGCGAAATGGCAACAAAAGCCAATGTCAATAGTGCAAGTTTCAACATATTTTGCTATATTTGCGAGCGCAAAGTTATAACAAATGCAATTATAAACCAAAAAATATGAGTAAAATTGATTTAAAACCAGCCAGCGTATTTGATTGCTTTGCACAGATATGCGCTGTTCCTCACCCTTCAAAGCGCGAGGAGAAGATGATTGACTTTTTGACTGAGTATGGAAAAAAGCTTGGCTTGGACACCCAATGTGACGAGACCGGCAATGTGATTATCCGCAAGCCTGCAACCCCGGGAATGGAAGACCGCAAGACGCTAATCCTGCAAAGTCATATGGATATGGTATGTGAGAAGAATGCGGATGTGGACTTTGATTTTGACAATGATTCCATACAGACCTATATGGACGGAGAATGGATGAAGGCAAAAGGCACCACGCTTGGCGCCGACGACGGTATAGGCATGGCCATGCAGATGGCTGTACTTTCCAGTGATGACATTAAGCACGGCCCCATTGAATGTGTGTTTACCCGGGACGAGGAAACCGGACTGACCGGTGCCATGGGTATGAAGTCTGACTTCATGAGCGGAAGCATGCTCGTTAACCTTGACAGCGAAGACGAAGGCGAGATTTTCGTGAGTTGTGCCGGAGGCTGCCGTACCTATGCCCAGATGCCTTACAAGCTTGAAGATACGCCTGAGGGAATGTTCTTCTTTGAACTGAAAGTTAAGGGTTTGAGCGGAGGACACAGCGGTGACGACATTGACAAGAAACGTGCGAATGCCAACAAGCTGCTGACTCGTTTCCTTTATATGTGTCAGGAAAAGTATGACCTCAGACTGGCTGACATCCAGACCGGCGGTTTGCCCAATGCCATTCCACGCGAGGCATGGTGTCTGTGTGCCGTTCCTTCCGGATGCAAGGAAAGCGTGCGTGTGGACTGGAACATTTTTGCCGCCGATGTGGAGGAAGAATTCAGCGCAACGGAAAAGACCATGGAGTTCCTGCTTGACAGTGCCGATGCCTGTGACAAGGTGGTTGACAAGGAAACCAGCCGCAAGCTGATTACCGCGCTGCAGGGCGTGCATAACGGTATCATGTCCATGTGTCAGGACATAGAATTGGTTGAGACCAGCAGCAATCTGGCCAGCATCCGCATGAACAAGGAAACCAACACCATTGAGATTGGCAGCAGCCAGCGAAGCAGTCTGCTGAGCGCAAGACTGAATATGTCAAACACCTTCAAGGCCGTATTTGAACTGGCCGGCGCCAAAGTGGACGTTGGCGGTGGATACCCCGGCTGGAAGATGGATCCGCAGAGCGAAATCCTGCGCATTGCCGTGGAGCAGTACAAGGCCCTCTTTGGCAAGGAACCTCACGTAAGAGGCATCCATGCCGGTCTGGAATGCGGACTCTTCAGCGAAAAGTACCCCGGACTTGACATGATAAGCATGGGCCCGACCCTGCGCGGCGTACACAGTCCCGACGAACGATTGCTTGTTCCAACCGTGGATATGGTATGGCGCCACCTGCTTGCCATCATGGAAAATATTCCCGTAAAGTAATGCAGATGAGATTCCGGCTGTTATACGCTCCGCTGCTATGCGTGCTCGTGGCTCTTGTTATTTCATGCGACGACTATGACAAGTGGACTACTGATCCTCAGGACAGACTCGCCATGAGCACGGACACTCTGGCATGGGATACGCTTATTTCCACCGTACCCAGCACAACCAAGGTGCTGACGGTGTACAATAGGGGCGACCGCGGAGTGCGTATCAGCAAGGTAATGTTGGGCAAAAGAGCGCAAAGTCCGTTCAGGGTAAACGTGGACGGACAGTCGCTTTATCAGGGCGAAGGCACGGACTTTGAGGTGCGCCGCAAGGACAGTATCGTTGTCCGCCTTGAATGCACGTTACCCGAAACGGGCAGGAGCGAACCGGTACGCATGGAGGACGAGTTGCTGTTTACCCTTGAAAGCGGAGTGCAGCAGCGGGTTCTCCTAACGGCCGATGCGCAGGATGCCTATATGATACGTGGCATGGTGCTTCAGCACGATTCTGTATTCCTTACCGACAAGCCTTATGTAATATATGACTCGTTGAAAGTGGACAGCGGTGTGGAACTGACCCTTCCGGCAGGAACCACGCTGATGTTCCATGACAAGGCCGGACTTGATGTGCACGGCACGCTTACGGCACTTGGCGAACTGGAACGGCCGGTTACTTTCCGCGGAGACAGGACGGACAGAATGTTCCCTTATCTGCCTTATGACAACACGCCGGGCAGATGGGAGGGCATACGCCTTAGGAGCAGCAGTGTGGGCAACAGGATGCAGCACTGCGATGTGCACAGCGGAAAGTACGGCATAATATGCGACAGTACGAGTCTGGAAACCGTGCAGCTTACAATGGAAAACAGCGTCATCCACAACATTGCCGGTGACGGACTGCATCTGAAAGGCACATCGGCCGTAGTGGCCAACACACAGATCAGCAACACGCAGGGTACAACGGTATACATCTACGGAGGAGCGTACCAGTTTATACACTGCACCATAGCCCAGTTCTATCCCTTTGATGCGGAACGAGGCGATGCCTTATATCTGGCCAATCAGGTGGACAGTGTCTACAACCACCTCTACATGGCCCACTTCATCAACTGTGTGATTACGGGTTATGGCGATGATGTGATAATGGGGTCCATCCTTGAAGGTCAGGACTATGTGTGCGACTACCTGTTTGACCATTGTTATCTGAACACGCCGGCCGTGGAGAATGACGAACGCTATGTGGGCGTAGTATGGGACGATGAGGACCAGCCTCTGCGTCAAGAGAAAAACTTCCGTCTGTTCGATACGGATAATTTCCTGTATGATTTTACGCCCGACAGTCTGAGCACCATTCGCAACATGGCCTTGCCCGAAGCTGCGGCGCTTTACCCCAATGACCGTCTGGGCAGATGCCGTCAGTGCGACAGCATACCCGATGCCGGCTGTTATGAATACCTGGTGCCATGAAGACAGTTCTCCTTGTGGTGGGAAAGACCACCGATAAGCATTTCATCGCCTCGATAGAGGAATATGTAAAGCGTGTGAACCGTTACATTCCCTTTGCCATTGAGGTGATTCCGGAACTGAAGGGAACCAAGAACCTGAGCGAAGGGGAACAGAAGGAACGAGAGGCGGAACTGATAAGGAAAGCCTTGCAGCCCGGCGACTATCTGGTACTGCTGGACGAGCACGGCAACGAGTACAAGAGTACGCAGTTTGCACAATGGATGCAAAAACGAATGGCGGCTTCGCCCCGCAGGCTTGTGTTCATGGTAGGCGGCCCCTATGGTTTTGCCTCTTCCATACATACGATGGGGAACGAGGAGATAAGTCTGAGCAAGATGACCCTGAGCCACCAGATGATACGCCTGCTTTTCGTGGAACAGATATACAGGGCCATGACCATTCTGAACGGAGAACCCTATCATCATGAATAAACGGAGACAGTGGAGATAAGTTAAATAAACAATAAACAGATTAATAAAATGCTAAGCGTAGAAGAACTCAACGAGAAACTGATTGATTTGTCATTTGCCGAAGACATCGGTGACGGTGACCACACCACATTGTGCTGCATACCCGATACGGAAATGGGAGAGAGCAAACTTCTCATCAAGGAAGAGGGTATCTTTGCCGGAGTGGAAATTGCCAAGCAGGTGTTCCACCGCTTCGACCCCAGCATGCAGGTTGAGGTGTATATACAGGACGGGGCGCACGTAAAGCCCGGTGACATTGTCATGAGCGTGAAGGGTAAGGTACAGAGCCTGCTCCAGACTGAACGCCTGATGCTGAACATTCTGCAGAGAATGAGCGGAATAGCCACCATGACCCACAAGTATCAGCAGACCCTGATTGATGCGGGAACAAAGACCCGCGTGCTTGACACCCGCAAGACCACGCCCGGAATGCGAATGCTTGAGAAGGAGGCCGTGAAGATTGGCGGCGGAATGAACCACCGCATAGGGCTCTTCGACATGATTCTGCTCAAGGACAACCACATAGACTTCTGCGGAGGTGTGCATAACGCCATCAGCCGTGCCAAGGAGTATTGCAAGGCCCACGGCAAGGATTTGAAGATTGAGTGTGAGGTGCGCAACTGGAAAGAACTGGACGAGGCTCTGGCTGAAGGATGCGACCGCATAATGTTTGACAACTTCACACCCGAAGATACGGAAAAAGCCGTGAAGATTGTGGCCGGCCGTTGCGAAACAGAATCGAGCGGCGGTATCACATACGACAACATGATTCCCTACGCCAAGGCCGGTGTGGACTTCATTTCCTTCGGTGCGCTTACGCACAGCGTGAAGGGACTGGACATGAGTTTCAAGGCTGCCGGAAGCGACAAACTTAAAATTTGATTTACATACAACATGAAGAGAACCTTATTTATATTATTGTCTGCATTTGCCGTCGGTCTTGGCAATGCGCTGGCCTGTACCAATCTGATTGTGGGCAAAAAGGCCAGTAAGGACGGAAGCGTAATGATTACCTACAGCTGCGACGACTACGGTGCCTATGGCTTTATGAACTGGCAGCCCGGCGGAAAGCACAAGAAGGGCGAAATGCGTGCCCTTTATCATTACGAGAGCAACAATTATCTGGGCGAGATTCCCGAGGCTAAGGAAACCTACAGCGTGATAGGACTGATGAACGAGTTCCAGCTGACCATACACGAAACCACATTCGGCGGCCGTGAAGAGCTGGAGGACACCACCGGACTGTTCGACTACGGAAGCCTTATGTATGTAACCCTGCAGCGTGCCCGCAATGCCCGCGAGGCAATCAAGGTAATGGCAGGGCTGGTAGAGGAATACGGCTATTGCAGCAACGGAGAGAGCTTTTCCATTGCCGACCCCAACGAGGTTTGGATTCTTGAGATGATAGGCAAGGGTCCGGGCCGCAAGGGTGCCGTGTGGGTGGCCGTGCGCATTCCGGACGACTGCATTTCTGCCCACGCCAACCAAAGCCGCATCCGCCAGTTCCCCCTGAAGGACAAGGAAAACTGCCTGTACAGCAAGGACGTGATTTCCTTTGCCCGCGAAAAGGGTTACTTCAGCGGAAAGGATGAGGAATTCTCCTTCCAGGCAGCCTATGCCCCCACTGATTTCGGCGCACAGCGTTTCTGCGAAGCCCGCGTATGGAGTTTCTTCAACCGCTGGGCGGCAGAGGACATGAAGCCTTATCTGGGCTATGCCATGGGCGAGACCGGAGCCGATCCCATGCCCCTCTATGTAAAGCCCAAGCAGCCGCTGAGCGTACAGGACGTTAAGGAGATGATGCGCGACCACTATGAAGGCACCCCGCTGAGCGTGCTCAACGACCCCGGCATGGGACCCTGGGAAATGCCCTACCGCCCCACACCCCTGTCATTTGAGGTGGACGGAAAGCAGTATTTCAACGAGCGTCCCATCAGCACACAGCAGACCAGCTGCTATTACGTGTCACAGATGCGTTCATGGCTCCCCGACTACATCGGCGGTGTAACCTGGTTCGGCAACGACGATGCCAACATGACCGCTCCCACACCCGTGTACTGCTGTACCGTTGAAGCCCCCGACTGCTACAGTGTGAAGACAGCCAACGCCTTCAACTTCAGCCTGCGTTCGGCCTATTGGGTGCAGAACTGGGTAAGCAATATGGTGTACTACCGTTACAAGGACCTCTTCCCCGAACTGAAAGCCGTGCGCGACCAGCTGGATACAGATTTCAACCAGCTTGTAGCCGATACGGACAAGCAGGCCCAGACCATGAGCGAGGCCGAGGCCAAGAAGTTCCTGAGCGCCTTCAGCCACCGAGCTGCGCAGGGCATGCAGAACCAGTGGGTTGAGCTGGCCCAGAATCTCATCGTGAAGTACAATGACATGACCGTGAAGAAGATGGACGAGAACGGCCGTTACCTGAAGACTCCCGGCGGCAATCCCCGTCCTGTAACGCGTCCCGGCTATCCCGAAACCTTCCGCAGACAGCTGATCAAGCAGACCGGAGACCGTTTCCTGAAACCCGGACAGTAATTCAGGTCTGACACAGCAATAGAATACGGTGGCGCAGGATTTTCCTCTGCGCCACCTTTTTTTTCAGTGTCTGTCTTCGTAGAAAGGAAAGTGAAGGCTCGCGGTGGGATGCTGAAATTTGCGGTTAAGCGAGAGCAGAGCCAAGCTTGCTTGAGCTATGCCGAGCGTGAGCAAATTGAACGAAGTTAAACGAGTTCAGCATGACGTTATACAAGGGATAGTCATCCTGAATTTAGTTCAGGATCTGTCCGCGGATAAGGGTCAGTGAGGCTCGCGGTGAGATGCTGAAACGAGTTCAGCATGACGTTATATCCCTTGCGAATAATCTTGTTCACGAAAAAGATTATTCCCGATACCTTGCGAATAATCTTGTTCACGAAAGAGACTATTCCCGACACCTTGCGAATAATCTCGTTCACGAAAGAGACTATTCCCGACACCTTGCGAATAATCTCGTTCACGAAAAAGTCTATTTCCGACACCTTGCGAATAATCTCGTTCACGAAAGAGACTATTCCCGACACCTTGCGAATAATCTCGTTCACGAAAGAGTCTATTCCCGACACCTTGCGAATAATCTCGTTCACGAAAGAGACTATTCCCGCGACTCTGCCGATGGTCTTTTTGTTCCGTAGAGACGTTATATCATGGCGCATCATCACTATATGGAAAGAGACGCCACTATGTGACGTCTCTGCATTCATGCGAAGAAAGAACGATGTTCAATCCGGCTATTTCTTTGCACATCCCTACGTTCTTTTATTATCTTCTATATAACAAATGACGATAGCCCAGAGTAGATGGTCATCCTGAACTTGTTTCAGGATCTGTCCGCGGAGAAGGACAAGATAAGGCTCGCTGCCAGATGCTGAAACAAGTTCAGCATGACATTTGGAGGCATTTGTT
>JAGBGU010000039.1 GCA_017935785.1 Bacteroidaceae bacterium | reverse complement strand
TCGTGATTTGTCATTATTGTCATTGAGGTGGCTATAGTGGCGGGGTCCCACCTCTTCCCATTCCGAACAGAGCAGTTAAGCCCGCCCGCGCCGATGGTACTGCACACCCGTGGGAGAGTAGGTAGCCGCCGTTTTTTCGAGAGAGATTCTGAAGGTATAAAAGCCAGATGAATCTCTCTTTTTTTGTATACACTTTTCTTCATTTGTCTTGTCTGTTACGGCTAAATTGTGTAATTTTACAATCTAAAAGTAATAGATTCGATAAGATTCTATAATATCTAATGCAAATGATAAGGTGTAAGACAGTTCGGCCGCTTATTGTTCAAAAGACTCGTTTTGACCGGGTACTTGAGCTTGTTGCAATTGTATTGATATTGCTTGCATGGTTTACTGCGTCCTGTCTTTATGTTTTGGACAATCAGTATTTTCTTTATTTTCTATTTGCCGCTTTATCTACGATGTTGGCCGGCATAATGTTTCTTACGGTGCGCTTTCCTGATAAGCTTAGGATAAAGATGCACGTTGATTTAGGTGGGGATGCGATTGTCCTTCAATCACGTTTGGTGTTACGATGTATCAGGTGGATAGGAGTGACCTTTGCGCTGCAGGGACATATTTTTATTTGGGGCTTCAGATGTTTGCGTTCAGAAGGTTTGCATTCCTGTGGTATTTTGTTATTTGTTATTGCGGCTGCCGGAACTTTATCCTTTGTAATTAGTATTTTGGTTTATTATACTATGCGAGTAAACAAGTTGAATAAGAAATCGGATAATATATGAATAAGAAATTACTTCTGTGTACTATTGTATGGTTTGTTTGCGGATCGCTTTTGGCCCAGACCACATGGTTTAATCCAATGGAGGGAGATGAACCTTATATTTGCGGACGTGCCTGGAATACTGAAATAGGCAAGAGTTTTTATCGTTTCCCTGACAGATTCAAGTCTGCGATGCCGAAGAACGTTTGGGGACTTTCACGTCAAAGCGCCGGACTTATGGTGCGCTTTCGTACCACATCGTCCAATATTCAGGTTAAGTATACCATAGCGCGGGAAGGCGGATATAAGAACATGGCTCCTTTATGTCATGGCGGAATTGACCTTTATGCTACTGATGCTGACGGCCGCACGCATTGGATCGGAAACCATATGGGGTGGAAATATGCCGACACTATTACTATAACCTATAAGGATATTAAGACACCATGCTTTGCCCATCGCGGTTTGGAGTACCAGTTGTATCTTCCCCCATACAGTGAGACCACCTCTTTAAAGGTCGGAGTTGATGATGGCTGCGAATTTGTCTTTTTGCACCAATCTGCCGAACGCCCTATTGTTGTTTATGGTTCATCCATTGCTCAGGGTGCCTCGCCTTCCCGCCCCGGACTGATGTGGACTAATATCTTGCAGCGTGAGACTGATTATCCGGTCGTAAACTTAGGATTCTCTGGTTCCGCCCTTATGGAAGCCCCGTTGTTTGAGGCCATGAGCGAAATAGATGCGCGTGTGTTCATTTTAGATCCAATGCCCAACAGCCATGGACTTGGCGATGAAATATTCAAGCGAATGACATGGGGAGTGCATAAGCTGCGTGAGAAGAGCCAGGCTCCTATTCTTCTGGTGGAAAGTTCTTCATCGTGCGACAGCGTATACAAGCCAGACCTATACCGCAAGTATCGCAATGGCGATGCAATGCTCCGTAAGGCATACGAACATCTCAAGGCTGAGGGTGTACAGCAACTCTTTTATCTCACCCATCAAGAACTTGGACTTGGCGAAGAATCCTGGATTGAGGGGGTCCACCCCAATGATTTGGGTAACCGGGAGTATGCCGATGCGTACAAGAAGAAATTGGCTGAGATACTTTCCGAGGATGTACACAATCCGCGTTTCAGACCAGTACGTCAGTTCCGGGACACATATGATTGGCTATCGCGCCATAACGATGTAATCCGACAGAACCGTACCACAGACCCCGAAATTCTGATGATAGGCAATTCCATCACACACAGTTGGCAGTGGGATTCTTCATGGGAAAAACTGTTTAAGGGGCATCGTGTGACAAACATGGGATTCGGGTCCGACCGCATTGAGAATGTCTACTGGCGTATATTCCATGGCGAACTGGAAGGCTGTTCTCCTTCCACAATATGTCTGCAGATAGGCATCAACAACTTGTTGAACGGCGAGAGCGAGGATGAGATTGCCGACGGCATTGCCGCCTTGGCCGACTTGATACGCAAACGTCAGCCCCAGGCACGGCTTTGTGTGCTGAAGATCTATCCCTGCAGAGGCCTGGAAGAGAAAGTGGCACGCGTAAACAACCGTTTACAGCATCTGTTGCACCAGGATGCGCAAACCATCCTTGTGGACGCCAATTCAGCTCTGCTTCTGAAGGACAACAGCGGAAAGATTGATGAAAGCCTGTTCCGCGACGGTCTGCACCCCAATGAGAAAGGTTATAAAATACTCATTAAACGGCTCAAGGAAAAGATAATGCCCAAATAATGTTGGGAATTAAAAAAAAAGACGTATCTTTGCAACCACTTAAGTCGCGCCTGTGGTGGAATTGGTAGACACGCCAGACTTAGGATCTGGTGCAGCGATGCGTGTAAGTTCGAGTCTTATCAGGCGTACCTGTTAAAAAAAGGATGTGCAAGCGGCACATCCTTTTTTCGTTCTTGATTGGCCAATGCCGTTTATCGTTTATCCCCCCACAACAAGGTTCCGTCCGCAGCCTGTCCTGCGGCATCCACGCTGATTTGTGTCGTGCGCGCGTTATTATATAATGAAATAGTGGCTTTTCCGTTTTCATCCAACATCAGGTTGGGGTTCCAGTACAGCGTGCGGCGATAGTCCTTCACGCTGTCGGGCGGTGTCTGCTTGCTGTAGTCGGGATTGTAGCATTCGGCAGGATAGGCAAAGCCGGGAAGGATAAAACGGCGGTCTCGATAGATGACACGGTGATCCTCGTTGGGGTGGGGGAAATTAGCCAAATAGGTTTCAGGCAGATTTGAACCTGCATATCGCTTGCTCCCCTCCAATCTTGGGCAATAATCAGTATAGACACCATATTTGTCAATGGCGAATTCTTTACGGTCAACGTTTTCCAAATACGTGAGGCCGCGCCCTAGTTGGAGGACTTTTTGGAAATAAACTCTTAGGTATTTAGGGTGATAAGCGGAATCTAATGGGGGGTGTATCCCTTCTTGTTCTTTTGTTATACGGTCTATTCCCCAAATACTGTATAATCTGTATGTCCTTGCCCCATTTTGCTCAGCATCGTAAACGTATGGCGTCTCCAGACCATAGTCTCCAACAAAAAGTCTTGCAATTGGAGCAAACAACATTCCTGAATCGAAGTGGCGGTTTCTTGCTTCATAAGCATCTATCAGATATGCCGGATATGATTCCTTGAACTCTCTCAATCCCCTAAGCCGTTTTCCTTGTACGCTCACTTCTTTTATTTGTGTCGTTCCATCTTCATCTTCAATCCACTTACTCTCTTCGTTTTTTTCACTAGTGGCAATAATTCCTTGGTAAAAGTTGTATTTTTTAGTAAAATTCGGATAGGGGAATGAAACTCTCACAAAGTAATCCGATGTTTCTACCTTGAATCTTCTTTTCTTGTTTTCTGGCAGGTCTGTGTCGTTTGGCAGCAGCTGAATCCAAGTGTATTTTTCTCCCTCCTTCCATTTCGTTGTGTCTGCAGCCGAAAGGAAGAATATGGATTCTCCGTAGAATCTGGGTAATTGTATGCGGAAAAGTCCCTTTTGTGTGGTTGTCTCTCCTATGATGGCTTTCTTTTCCTGTGGATGTACCAGCTCGGCATGTACCTTAACTTCCCGTTTCAGGTTTGTCTTTAGCCCGAACATCTGCTTATAGGTTTGCCATGACTCCAATTCTGAACGTATGTCTTTAACGTCTTCCGCAATATCTTCGGCTTGTTCGCCATTCTTTTCCTCTTTCCTTATTTCTGTCCTTTTCTCCTGCATTTCGGCGGCCAGTCCTTCCACGTCAAAGTCAAAGACCGAACCCATGATTATGGGAGCCTTTTCAGCCGGTTCAGTAATTTCCCACGCTCCCTTTACGGCCATGTTTTTCCACTCGAACCTGCGCCATCCCTGCGTCATCATTAGCAGGTCAAGCGCTTGAAGGTGCTCGTTGTCGTCCTTCTCAAAGTACCAGCCCGGTTCGGGGATGAAGCCTTTTATCTCGCTTGCCAGAAGCATTTCCGTCATGATGTTGCCGTTGTCGTACAGGCTTTCAGTCTGGGAACCGTCACGCACCGCCACGGAGATGGGCGTATCCTTCTGCTGGGCTTCAATCTGCAGGCTGATTCTCTCATAGGGCCTGTATTCCTCCTTTTCCGGTTTCATGGACAGTGTGGGGCTTTCCATTCCCTTTGCCCAGACAAAGAACAGACGGTCGGCAAGTATGCCGCCCTTGGTGTCGAACACCGTCACCTGGTTCACGCCGGGCTTCAGTTCCTCCATGCCGAAGACAAAACTGTTCTCCCTTTCCTTCATGGGACGGAAGTGGGACAGGCGTCCTTCGTGCATGACGGTCATGCCCACACTGTCAGGGTGTATCCCCGCGGAGAGCGCTACCCTTACGTTCCACTTGTCCGGCTCTTCCGACACACTCAGCGCCGCACCTTCCTTGCGCGGCTGCGGGAGTCTGGCCTTTACGCTCTGCCCGTCCTTGGTCCGGAAGACGGCTTCCGCTTCCTCGCCTTCCTTTACGGTTATGGTGAACACGCCTCTTCCCCTGTGTACAACAGGCACGGACTGGCCTGCCACCTGCAGTGTGCCCTCCAGCCATTCGCCGTCGTTCCATACCGCCTCATACGCCACACGGCAGGGAATGCCCGCCACAAGGTTGCCGCCTTCGGGGAACAGGGTCAATGTCGGTTCGCGCTTGTCGATATTGTCCTCGTCCTTGAACTTGCGGCGCATGATGCGCGTGGTCATGAAGCGTTCGGGATTTTCTGGGTCTTCGGGACGGTCATATACGGGGAACACACGGCTGTACAGCTTGTGGTAGTCGCGGTAATATTCCTTCTCCAGCGCCTTTGTCAGGAACCACTCCCCGGCCAGGCGGCTGTGCTTATGCTCGTACACGCCCCAGTTGAGCTGCCATCGGGTATATGCCCTCAGTTCATAGAATCCGCTGTACATGACAGGCTGGTTCAGGGCGAAGAACCCCTCGCCCCTTCCCTTGCTCATCTCAATGAGCTTGCGCTCCACCATGTACCCTTCGTGGTTGAACAGTTCCACATAAAGCACGCCGCTCATCTGCGAGGGCTGTCCGGTATTGGTCTGCCGCGTGTAGGCCGAGAACCAGATGGTGTCGCCCATGAAGTAGCAGGTGTTGTCCATGTGGATGAAGACCTTTTCCTGCGGAATGCGTTGGCCGAAGGCGGTGAGGCGTTCCAGATAATTACGCATGGATATGTTGTCAGTATGTGCCGTATCCAGAACTTCGACCTTTTGTCTTGTGCCTTTTCGGTTTTCAATGTTTGATGAAGCTATTATTTCTTCCTTGTGTGTTCTCTGAATGATATTGTGATATTTGTTCATAATTGAATCTGCTGTGTGCTCATCAATTGCGCCAACAAGATTCTTCCCTATTTTCTTTGCTTTTATGTTAGCTGCTGTAATATAGTCTATGGGGTATAGGATGCATTCGCACTGAATACCTTTCCCTTTCAGGTTATAATTGATGTTTGAAACTTCCGTGAAATTATTCCCGTATGAGAATTCCATGCAGAAGGAATTCTCCAACTTGATGTTGACGGGTAAGTTGTTCGTGGTTTCAACTGTCATGCTCATGAATGGAACATTGCCCTCAAATTTTATGAGTCTGTAATCCTTTGCATTGACATAAAGGTTTCCTACAATCACCCTCTTATCCGCATCAGACTTACTCTTTAGTGTCACACAATAATAACCGTCTTCATTATTTGGCTTGTAGTATTTGTATGAGGATTCATAGTATTTCTTGTAGTTCTTGCCGTGCAGGGGTGTGACTACGTTCTTCCAGAACCTGGATGCTATCATAGCCGGACTTATTTCCAGCATGTAATGAAGATTGGTGTTGTACAGGGCCTTCTTCTGGCTTTCCCCTAAAACACTTCTCCTTCCCCCTATTATTGATAGGTCACTCAATGATATCGCTGACTTTGCCTCAATGAAGGCTTCGATCATTTCCTGCTTCTTCCCGATAGATTCTGTTGTACGGCAAAAATATCTACGCTTGATGCCCTTGGCTGTTTTCCGCTCTTTGTCTAACCGCTTGGCAACATTGTCAAGAATACTCTCGGCAGTTGTTACAGTAACCTCTTCCAATGTGGAACTTATTTGTTCCATCTTGACTATTGCCGGCAACATTGACGCTTTCAATACAATGGTCTTGTAGCCGATATAGCTGATTTTGATATTGTCATCTTCATTGGCCATGACAGTAAAGTCACCTTCCAGATTACTCATGGTTCCGTATTCTGCTGAGATGTAAACGCTGGCATAAGGAAGTACATCCCCGTTCTTTGCATCTACAATTTTTGCGGTGTAGTCTCTTTGCTGCGCAAACAACTGTATGCAGCAGGTCAGCAACAATGTTAAGGTGAAAAGGATCTTCTTCATAAGCCTGTTTTTTATGGTAATACCAAAATTTATGGCACAAATATAATAGTTTAGTTTTAAAAAATCATGGGGAAATTCCCTATTTTTTGGGGGAAAATCCCTATTTCCTGATATTTTTCTTAAAAAAGGGCAGAATTATCCATGTTTTAACGCATAATGTTGCGATGGCCGACGCAACATAGTCCGATGGTCATCGCAACAGCATGCGTTTGCCTTCGCACCATAGTGCGTTTTTACTTGATATAAGGATAAAAGAGAAATTTGTTTAGGGTTTATGGTTTAGTGTTTAGTGATTGGCTATTGGCACACAGTAGTCCAAGGTCGTAAAGTCATCCTGACCATACTTCATTCTATACGTCATCCTGAATTTAGTTCAGGATCTCACAGCGA
>JAGBGU010000038.1 GCA_017935785.1 Bacteroidaceae bacterium | reverse complement strand
ATCGCAACATTATGCGTTAAACCCAAATCGGTCAATAGGCTGTTACGCGCTAATAAAGCCATCTTTTTGTCATATGTTTCGTCGCTTCTCGGTTACAATGGAACCCCATTGCGCCCTCAAACCGGCAAAACATCTGTTCAAAAATAAAGGCTATTATCATCATAACGCTAATGACCGATTTGGGTTAAAACATGGATAATTCTACACTTTTTTTGAGAAAAATATCATGAAATAGGGAAATACCCCAAAAGAATAGGGAATTTCCCCAGGATTTTTTGAAACCAAACTATTATATTTGTGCCATAAAAGCCATATTCACTACAAAATTGTTATTTTATGAAAAAGTTTTTCATCTTTATCGGCTGCCTGCTTGGCCTGTTCATCTTACATTCCACAAGTAACGCGCAAACTATAATTGTAAACGATGTACCGGGCAATCTTAAGCATCTTCTAAACGAGGAGCAACAAGACACTTGCTCATTCCTCAAGATAATAGGAGAAATAAACGGCGAGGACTTCATCCTACTTAGAAGAATGGCGGGATACATCACAGAAAATGACACTAATTTTGACGGCAATCTACAAACATTAGACCTCAGGCATGCCAAGATTGTTACAGGAGAAGAACCTTTTATGATATTAGACGACAAAAATGACGGCATCATGCTACGTCCTAAATTACAGGCACCTACCGTAGAAACCGCAATTCCCAAGAATACTTGGTATTACGCCCCCGGCACCCAAAGATTTACCGCCTTTAATGACTGGAGATTCTCAATCCCTACCTATATTATAGGCTATGATCCGGATGAAAACGCCCCCAACTCATTAATGTCGAACCGTACCTCCCAAAAAGCCATGAAGAAATTTAGGCGAGAAGGATTATTCAAACTGAAGGCAGGAAACGAGATAGAATGGACAGGAAACGGCTATAAGCTACACATAAACACACACAAGAACCGTTTTCCCTTATGTGCGTTCTACGAATGTACTCACCTGGAAAAAATCTTCCTGTCACATGACACAAAAATCAATGAACAAGTCCGCATCTACAATGATGACATACAATATTACATCTGCAAGGAGAATAAAATTAAATCGGTTATCCTTGACGGTAGAAAGTATAAATGCACCGACAATGTTTCTGATGCAATGAAAAGAGGTAATACGCTAACCAAAATAAAAATAAAGAAATAGGGAGAGGCATACAATGAGCCGTATCAAAGAGGGTGTGTCAAAATATGCACATCCTCTTTTATAATGTCCGTATATAGATGGCGTCTGGAAGACGCGAAATTAAATAGCCGTGGACTTTTAAGTCCGTGGAAAACAAGACATACGCCTATAGAAAACCGTCTGCAAAAACGCGCGGAACATGCAAAATAATTCCGTTTTTCCAAGAAGCTATCTCCTCGGGGCAAGTTAGCTATCTCCTCAGAGCAAGCAAGCTATCTCCTAAGGCCAAGTCAGCTATCTTCGTTTTTTCTACCATATTTTTGAATAAGGTTTGGTCAGGATGACTATTGAAGGTACTTGTTATTTCTACACTCATTTTGGGAAGCCAATTCAATACTTATGTCAAAAAACAATTCTGTGTCATCTTTCGCATCGGCATTATCCCGAATACAGGCTTTCAACAAAAAGGAGAGTAAAAAACATTTTTTTTGCGAAAAAATTTGCAGAATAAAAAAAAGGCAGTATCTTTGCACCGCAATTCAGCAAACGGGGGATTAGCTCAGCTGGCTAGAGCGCTTGCATGGCATGCAAGAGGTCATCGGTTCGAATCCGATATTCTCCACAAAAGAGTGATGCAAAAGCATCGCTCTTTTTTATTTTCCTAATCACCAGACGCTTTCATCACATTTTTTAATATCTTAAACGTCATTGCACGGAAAAAAGGAAACTTAATTCTAAAAAAAAGCGTATCTTTGTGCCAAAAAATTCAAGTTGAAATGACAGTAGCTGTAGTTAAGTATAATGCCGGCAATATTTATTCGGTTCTGAGCGTTCTTCAGCGATTGGGCGTGGAACCCGTACTGACTGACGATCCGAAGATTCTGCACCAGGCCGACAAGGTTATATTCCCCGGTCAGGGCGAAGCCAGCAACGCCATGCAATATTTGTGCGAAAGGGGTCTGGACGAGGTTATCCGTTCGCTTACCCAACCCGTGCTTGGCATCTGCATAGGCCAACAGCTTATGTGCCGCCATTCTGCTGAAGGCGATGTGGACTGTCTGGGCATCTTTGACACGGATGTGGTACGCTTCGTTCCCGAAAAGCATGAGGACAAGGTGCCCCACATGGGATGGAACGAACTGAATGCGCTGAAAAGTCCGCTGTTCAGGAACTTGCACGACGGCGACTTTGTGTATTTTGTCCACAGTTTCTATGTGCCCGTGTGCAAATGGACCATTGCAGAGAGCAATTACATCACCCCCTTCAGCGCAGCCATCCAAAGGGACAACTTCTATGCCACACAGTTCCATCCCGAAAAGAGCGGTTCCGTGGGGCAACGTATCATACAAAACTTTCTTGACCTGTAATGAATAAGATGCAGATTATACCCATTCCGGCAATAGACCTTATTGAGGGCAAGTGTGTACGCCTGACCCAGGGCGACTATGCCACCAGCCATGTATATGCCGAAGACCCGGTGGAGATGGCCCGCAGTTTCGAGGACATGGGATTTACCCGGCTGCATCTGGTAGACCTGGACGGTGCAAAGAGCCGCCATGTGGTAAACGACCATGTACTGAAGGCCATTACAAAGGCCACAAAACTGGTGGTGGACTTTGGCGGCGGTGTAAAGACCGACGACGACATGGCCCGCGTGCTTGATGCCGGAGCAGAAATGGTTACCTGCGGCAGCATTGCCGTTACACAGCCCGATACGGTTATGGCATGGATGGAAAAGTACGGACCGGAACATCTGATTCTGGGCGCCGATGTGAAGGACGGTAAAATCAGCATTAACGGCTGGCAGGAAGACAGCGTCCACCAGCTGATGCCTTTCCTGCAGAAGTATCTTGACGCCGGAATGCGCAACGTGCTGTGTACGGACATCAGCCGCGACGGCATGTTGCAGGGACCGGCGGTAGACTTGTACCGCAGCATTATGGAAAACTTCCCCCATTGCCGCCTGATTGCAAGCGGAGGAGTAAGCTGTATGGAAGACCTGTTCCGTCTGGACGAAGCCGGCGTGCCTGCCGTTGTCTTCGGAAAAGCCATCTACGAAGGGAAAATAGACATGAAGCTACTGGCGGAAACTGCTTTCGGATAACGTAAGGTAAAAAAGGAAGAAGGCAACAGAAGAAGGTAAAAGAGGATAAACGGAAACAGCGTTATTGATGCGCACAAAAGCATTTTAGGCGGACAACGCATCAGAATCCCGTTATCTGCAGTGAAACAGAAATTGCGAGACTATAATACATTATTTATATATATATAATAGATGTTAGCAAAAAGAATAATTCCCTGCCTTGACGTAAAAGACGGGCAGACGGTAAAAGGAACCAACTTTGTGAGCTTGCGCCAGGCAGGCGACCCGGTGGAGCTGGGAAGAGCCTACAGCGAACAGGGCGCTGACGAGCTGGTGTTCCTGGACATTACTGCCAGCCACGAGGGAAGAAAGACCTTTACAGACATGGTCAGGAGGGTGGCTTCTGAACTGAGCATACCCTTTACCGTGGGCGGAGGAATAGGCGAACTGGCAGACGTGGAGCGTATGCTTTCTGCCGGAGCAGACAAGGTAAGCATTAACAGCGCCGCGCTGAAAAGGCCGGAACTGATTGACGAAATAGCGCGCCACTTTGGCAGCCAGGTATGCGTGGTGGCCATTGACGCGCATCAGGACGAGAACGGATGGACCTGCTATCTGAACGGCGGCCGTGTGCCCACAGACCGCAAACTGTTTGACTGGGCGTGCGAGGTGTGCGACCGTGGCGCAGGAGAAATCCTCTTCACCAGCATGGACCACGACGGTGTGAAAACCGGTTTTGCCAACGAGGCACTTGCCACACTGGCAGAGAGCGTAACCATTCCCATTATAGCCTCGGGAGGAGCCGGCGCCATGGAACATTTCCGCGATGCCTTTACACTGGGCAAGGCCGATGCCGCACTGGCCGCCAGCGTATTCCACTTTGGCGAAATAGGCATACCCGAACTCAAACAATATCTTCACAACGAAAACATCAATATCAGATTATGAATATAAACTTCAGCAAATCAGACGGGCTTGTACCCGCCATCATACAGGATGCCAGCACCAAGAAGGTTCTGATGCTGGGCTACATGAACAAGGAGGCATACGAAAAGACCGTACAGAGCGGACTGGTTACCTTTTGGAGCCGCAGCCGCCAATGCCTGTGGACCAAGGGAGAAACCAGCGGAAACCTGCTGCACGTAGTGGACATAAAGGTGGACTGCGACCAGGACACCCTGCTGATACAGGCCAATCCGGACGGACCCACCTGCCACACCGGTACCGGCACCTGCTGGGGAGAGGACAATGCGCCCCACCCCCTCATGTTCCTGTCCCAACTGAGCGACTTCATTGAAAAGCGCCATCGCGAGATGCCCGAAGGCTCCTACACCACCAGTCTGTTCCGCGACGGACTGAACAGAATGGCACAGAAAGTGGGCGAAGAGGCGCTGGAACTGGTTATCGAGGCCACAAACGGCACAAACGACCGTCTGATATACGAGGGAAGCGACATGCTTTACCATCTGATTGTACTGCTCACCAGCAAGGGACTGCGCATAGAGGACATGGCGGCCGAACTGATGGAACGCCACAATCCCGGTTGGAAGAAACACTGATACGGGCCGTCCAAACAGAAAAGCAGCGGACATACACCGTACAGACGGAGAACGGCCGCTACAGCATATTCGCCGATTATATTTTTTTAGATTAAACAATAACACATAATATACATATTCACCAAATGAAAGTTCTGAAATTTGGCGGTACATCCGTAGGTACACCGCAACGCATGAAAGAGGTAAGCAAACTGATAACCTCTGACGGAAAGTCCAAAATGGTAGTACTCTCTGCCATGTCAGGCACCACCAATACGCTGGTGGAGATATCGGATTATCTGTACAAGAAAAACCCGGAAGGCGCGAACACCATCATCAACCGGCTGGAACAGACATACATCCGCCATGCGAAGGATATCTACGCCACGGATGAATGGCGCGAAAAGACCATACAATTCCTGCACGAGGAGTTTGACTATCTGCGCTCTTTCACCAAGATCCACTTCACCTCGTTCGAGGAGAAGTTGATACTGGCACAGGGCGAGATCATGAGCACCAACATGGTCACCAACTACATGCTGGAGTGTGGCGTAAAGGCCATACTGCTGCCTGCGCTGGACATCATCCGCACCGACAAGAATTCGGAACCCGACTTCAACTATATCAAGGAAAAGGCCATTGCCGCACTGAAAGAGAACCCCGGCTATGATGTCTACATTACCCAGGGCTTCATCTGCCGCAATGCCTATGGCGAGATAGACAACCTGCAGCGCGGAGGTTCAGACTACACAGCCTGCCTTATCGGAGCTGCCATACAGGCCGAGGAGATACAGATATGGACCGACATTGACGGCATGCACAACAACGACCCCCGCGTGGTAAAGCACACCGAACCCGTCCGCCAGCTCCACTTTGAGGAGGCTGCCGAACTGGCCTACTTCGGTGCAAAGATTCTGCACCCCACCTGCATACAGCCCGCCAAATTTGCCGGCGTACCCGTGCGTCTGCTCAACACCATGGACCCCGCCGCTCCCGGAACCACCATCAACAACGAGTTCCAGCAGGGAAAGATAAAGGCCGTAGCCGCCAAGGAAGGCATCGTATGCATTCAGATCCAAAGCAGCAGAATGCTGTTGGCCCACGGTTTCCTGCGTAAGGTGTTCGAGATTTTCGAGTCGTACAAGACCAGCATAGACATGGTCTGCACCAGCGAGGTAGGCGTAAGCGTTACCATAGACAATGACAGCCAGCTGTGCAACATCACAGACGAGCTGAAGAAATACGGAACCGTCACAGTGGACAAGGACATGGTCATCATCTGCGTGGTGGGCGACCTCAACTCCTATAACGTAGGCTTTGAATCGCTGGCATGCCAGGCGCTGAAGGAAATACCCGTGCGCATGATCAGCTACGGCGGAAGCAACCACAACATTTCCTTCCTGGTTCACCGCGAAGACAAGGAACGCACCATGCAGGCCCTGAGCGACACCCTTTTCACCGTATAAGCACAACTGTTCTGAAGAATACCAACAATGTACAATCTGCCAGCAGAGAAGTTCCAAGGCATTAAAACGCCTTTTTACTACTATAACACGCGCCTGCTTCAGGACACGCTCGATGCGGTGAAGGCTCAAACCGGAAAGCGCCCCGGATATCATGTCCATTATGCCGTAAAGGCCTGCGCCCACCCCGACGTGCTGCGTATGATACAGGAGGCCGGACTGGGAGCCGACTGCGTTAGCGGCGGTGAGATACAGGCCAGTCTGGACGCCGGTTTTCCCGCAGACCGCATAGTGTATGCCGGTGTGGGGAAAAGCGATTGGGAGATAGAGCTGGGGCTGCAGGCCGGCATACGCTATTTCAACGTGGAAAGCGTGGCCGAGCTGGAGGTAATCAACGAGATTGCCGCACGCATGAACCGCACGGCAAACATCAGTTTCCGCATAAACCCCGATGTGGGCGCACACACCCATGCCAACATTACCACCGGCCTGGCCGAGAACAAGTTCGGCATTGCCATGGACCTGATGGAGACCGTAATACGCAAGGCACAGGAAATGAGCCACACTACCTTTGTGGGACTGCATTTCCACATTGGTTCGCAGATTCTGGAGATGGACGATTTCGTGGCTCTTGCACACCGTATCAATGAGCTGCAGGACAGACTGGAGGCGCAGGGCATAGGTCCCGTACCCCACATCAACGTGGGCGGCGGACTGGGAATCGACTATGAACAGCCGGACGAGCATCCCATACCCGACTTCGAGGCATACTTCCAGACCTATGAAAAGTATCTGAAACTGCGTCCCGGACAGGAACTCCACTTTGAGCTGGGCCGGGCCATCGTGTGCCAGTGCGGAAGCCTGATCACCCGATGCCTGTATGTAAAGCAGACCGAGCACAAGCAATTTGTGATTGTGGATGCCGGCATGACAGACCTGATAAGACCCGCTCTCTACGGCGCGCTCCACCGCATAGAGAATCTTAGCAGCCGCGAAGCCGGGCAGCCATACGACGTGGTGGGTCCCATCTGCGAGAGCAGCGATGTCTTTGCCTGCCAATACAACCTTCCCGCCACCAGGCGCGGCCATCTGCTCGCCATACGCTCTGCCGGAGCCTACGGACAGATAATGGCAAGCCAGTACAACTGCCGCCCGCTGCCAAAGGGCTATCTGGACAAAGACCTGGAATAAGGAAACGCCGCGCCATACATCGCAATGACAGAACTACAATGGATCATACTGGCAGCCGATGCCGCAATCACTCTCTTTGCCTCGCTGAACAGCCTGGCACTGGGACGGTTGGGCAGAATGAAGTCGCAGAAGCGGCAGCCCGGCATTGCCTATCCGCCGCTCACCGTTGTAGTTACCGCACACAATCAGGCCCTGGAGCTGAAGAAACACCTCCCCGCCCTGCTCCTGCAGGATTATCCCGCCGATTTCGAGGTGGTGGTGGTGGACATGGCCAGCTCGGACGAAACCATCCCCATGCTGGAAAAGATGGAGGAGGAATACCCCTGCCTGCGCCACACCTTCACGCCCCTTACCGCACGCGACATCAGCCTGGAACGCCTGGCACTCACGCTGGGCATACGCTCCGCCTCGTATTCGTGGACCATACTCCTGCACGCCGGATGCCGGCCGGCCAGCCCCTACTGGCTGCGCAGAATGGGAGACGCCATGCTGACAAGCAACGACACCCGCATCGTAGTGGCCCCCGTATGCCCCGACCAGTCTGACAAGGCAGACGAGTACGCCACGCTTTGGAGAGAACTGCTGTGGCTCTCTTACGCCGCGCGCCACGGCGCCTACCGTACCGGAGAGTGCAATGTGGCCTACGACCGCAACCTGTTCATGCAGCACCACGGATTTGCCTCCCATTCGCTGTTGGCCGGCGGAGCCACAGACATAATGGTAAACCACCACAGCACAAAGCGCAACACGGCTGCATCCATACGTCCGGAGAGCCTCATTCTCTATACCCCGCAAGCCAGGGAGAAGGATGCCGGCGTCATGTTTATGGAAACGCGCCGCCATCTCAGAAACCACCATCTCTTCAGGCTCCAGTACGCCATGGCGGCAACAGCACTGCCCGTAAGCGTGGCAACGGCAACGGCCGCCTCGGCATGGATGGCGCTGCACGGCCAATGGTGGCTGGCGGGCGCCGCCCTGCTGCTACTGCTCATCCACTGGGCCATATACCACAGGGCATACGCGCGTTCGGTTACGGTATTGGGCATCCGGCCGCCACATCCGCTGAGCCATTTACGCGCCTTGCTTATCCCCTGCGCCGACGTGCGTTCGTGGATACGCCACAAGCTGACGGGCAGCAAGGCCTTCCGCAAGAAATTTGTATAAAACAACCAATTAAAATACACAATGCAAAGTATTCCCTTTATCGCATGGTGTCTCGAACACCTCAACTACTGGGTCATCACCCTGCTGATGGCCATAGAAAGCAGCTTCATCCCCTTCCCCAGCGAAGTGGTAGTACCCCCTGCCGCCTATCTTTCCGCCCAGGAAAACAGCGAGCTGAACGTAGTGCTGGTGGTATTCTTTGCCACGCTGGGCGCACTCATCGGCGCACTCATCAACTACGGACTGGCCTACTATCTGGGCCGCCCCATCGTCTATAAGTTTGCCAACAGCCGCATCGGCCACATGTGCCTGCTTGACCAGCAGAAGGTGGAGGTGGCAGAAGCCTACTTCGTGCGCCACGGAGCCATAGGCACACTGGTGGGCCGCCTTGTACCCGCCGTGCGCCAGCTTATCAGCATTCCTGCCGGACTGGCAAAGATGAACATTGGCAAGTTCCTGTTCTATACCAGCCTGGGAGCCGGACTGTGGAACATCATCCTGGCCGCCATCGGCTATTCGCTGGCCAGCGTGGTACCTTACGAACAACTGGACAGCACTGTGGCCGAATACTCCGGCCATCTCAAGATTGTGATGATCCTGGTGGGAGCCGCGGCCGTTGCCTATCTCATTTACAAGGGCTACAAGAAATGAAACGCGCATTGGCCCTTTGCCTGTCCCTGCTTCCCCTGTTTGCCATGGCGCAAATGTGGGACCGCCTTGCCGTCAGTCCCTATGCCCACGACACGGCACAGGTAAGGCAGCTGCGCATCGAGGCCGATGTTCTCACCTTCTTCCGAGACAACGAATACAGCAGCAAGCTCACCCGCGGCTATTCCCTGCCCGGACTGTGGCTGCAGCCCAAGCTCACCTATATGCCCGTAAGGCAGATCAGGCTTGAGGCCGGAGCGCACGCCCTCATCTTCAACGGCGCCAACCGCTATCCCTGCTATGTCTATCACGACATTGCCACCTGGAAGGGCAACCAGTACCAGAGGGGAGCACACCTGCTGCCGTGGGTAAGGGCGCAGGCACAATTCAATCACCTGACCGTGGTACTGGGCGACATATACGGCGGCCAGAACCACCGCCTGACGGAAACGCTCTGGAATCCCGAGACCAACCTGTCGCAAGACCCCGAAATGGGATTCCAGCTTCTGTGGGACCGCAAGCGCCTGCACGCCGACACCTGGATGAACTGGCAGAGCTACATCTTTGAGGAGGACAGCCACCAGGAAGCCTTTACGGTGGGGTCCAACTGGCACATCCATTACGGTGACACCGCATCGGCCCTGCGGTTCAGCACCCCCGTGCAACTGCTCTTCCACCACCGCGGCGGAGAGCAGGACACCACACAGATGGGCGTGCAGACGCTGTGCAACGCCGGTGTGGGCATACAGATGGACTGGCGCACCGGGCGCAAAGTGCTCACCGCCGTCACCGCCGAGGCCAACGCCCTGGCCTGTTACCAGCAGGCCGGCACGCTCTGGCCCTTCGACACGGGATTCGCCGCACAGGCCGCAGCAGCAGTGAATCTGTGGAAACGCCTCCACCTGAAGGGCGGCTACTTCCATGCCCCGCGCCACTTTGTCAGCCTGTACGGCAGCCCCTTCTTCAGCACGGTAAGCATCAGGGAGGGAGAAAACTTCCGCGGCATAAGCACCGCCTACCTGCGTGCCGACTATCACTACACCTTTGCCCGCAACTACGTATTGGGTGCCGGCATTGAAGCCGCCCAAAGCTGGTTGGGGAAGAGCGCCACCCGCAGCCGCAGCCAGGAATTCAACTTCTCCTTCGGCATCTACCTCCGCGCCTGCCCCTCTTTCCTGTTGAAGCAATTTTAAAAAGTGGCTATCGGTTCAATGGCACACAGATGACGCAGATGCGGCAGATTTTCGCAGATTTATTATACGTTCAACGCTCCCTATAAGTCATGCTGACCATACCTTATTTGAAAATATAAAAGATGTTTTCGATGAGCGAAGGCGAATAACTTGTTTCAGCATCTGGCAGCGGTGAGGGTATAGAACGATTCGCGGTGAGATCCTGAACTAAATTCAGGATGACATAAGGGGTGTATCGTTCACAACTCACTACTCAAAGGCGTCTGGAAGACGCGAAGCCCGAAGGGCGAATAGCCGCGGGTTCTTGAACCCGTGGAATAATTGACAAGATAAAGAAATGGCGTCTGTAAAGACGCGAACGTGCAGTGAGGGTTGCCGATTCGCGTCTTTGCAGACGCCATTAATTTGAAGACACAATAATACCGGAGGCTTGAAAGCCCCCGGCTATTCATATTCACGTCTTTCAGACGTTAATCGTTCTTCTTACCATGAAACTTAGGTAGGGACACGGCACTGACGTGTCCGAAAACACCTTCCCATAAAACACGGACAAACCAGGACGGATGGGACTCCGGACATGTCATGCCGTGTCCCTACGAGTTCAGCATGACATAAGGAAAATCGTTGATAGCAGAAAACCGTCTGGAAGACGCGAAGCCCGAAGGGCGAATAGCCGCGGGTTCTTGAACCCGTGGAATAATTGACAAGATAAAGAAATGGCGTCTGTAAAGACGCGAACGTGCAGTGAGGGTTGCCGATTCGCGTCT
>JAGBGU010000037.1 GCA_017935785.1 Bacteroidaceae bacterium | reverse complement strand
GTTTCGCGTTAAAAACACTGTTTGTAGGGCTTTACAATTTTGTTTCGCGTTAAAAACACTGTTTGTAGGGCTTTACAATTTTGTTTTGCGTTACAAACACTGTTAGTAGGGCTTTACAATTTTGTTTCGCGTTAAAAACACTGTTTGTAGGGCTTTACAATTTTGTTTCGCGTTACAAACAATGTTAGTAGGGCTTTACAATTTTGTTTCGCGTTACAAACGCTGTTAGTAGGGCTTTACAATTTTGTTTCGCGTTAAAAACACTGTTTGTAGGGCTTTACAATTTTGTTTCGCGTTAAAAACACTGTTTGTAGGGCTTTACAATTTTGTTTCGCGTTAAAAACACTGTTTGTAGCGCCAATCACGCATGTTTCAGTTTTTTTGAGGGTTGGCTATGTTATCTGCAAATCGCATTAATGAAATTGTTGAAGGGACATATTGCATTGCCCTTTTGCTTATTCTCCTTACTCCTCGTAATCCTTTGCGCGTTTGGGGTTCATGGGGAACCAGCCTTTTTTTACGCGATTGTGTTGCGCACGCACCTCGCCTATGCTCCAGAAGGATGAGAAGGCCACAACGCCGAGGATGATGCTGGCATAATTGTTGCTTGTTATCAGACTTAATATGGTAAAGAGAAGGCCCGCCAATAGGAACGCCCACCAGATGCGCTTGCCGAAATGGTATTCGGCCTTGATGACAAGGGGGTGGAAGAGGCCGATTGTGAGAAAGGTGGCCAGGCCGATGATGAGTCCGATATAGTTCATTTTTCTTTTTCTTTTCTATTGTTTGTCCTCTTTTTCTTCTTTCAGGTCAATCATTACCATTTTGTATTTGCCGTTGAGCAGGCAGGTGGCTGCGTATTGTTTTTCGGAGGTTTTCTGCTTGCCGCTTTTGTAGGTGATGACTTCTACAACGGTGCATTCGGCACGGAAGCCGGTTGTATTGTCATACAGTTTCTCCCGTGACTTGACGATGGGCGAAGCGACAGCGAACTTCACCGCTGCTACGTTTTTGGTTTTCCCGGCATTGACGAATTTCTGAATGTGCTGGGCTGTAGCCTTTTTTGTTCCGCAGAACGACTGCATGGGTTCTGCCAATGCTTCGCTGATTGCATTCTTGTCTGTCCGGACAATTATCTGGGTAAAGAAATCGTTCATGACGGCGTCAATCTGGTCATTCTCTTCCACGGTGGTTTTTCTCTGGTCCAGTTGCTTTTTGAATTCTACGGCCTCGTCTGTATAAATACCTTCGGGATGTTCTTCCAGGTACAGGTTGACAGACTCTTCCGTGCCTTGTGCGTAAGCTTCCGCCCAATCAATGGAATCTATCAGCTGCAGGCATTTTCTGGAATTGAGAGAATTGGGATAAGCTGTAAGAAATCCGGTCAGGTCTGCTTTGGTCCTGCCTTGCAGCACCTTGGCCCATGCCATACTTTCGTTTGTGAGTGCCTGCAGGCGCTTTTCCACTTCCTGCCGGTAGATACTATGGGGATAATCAGCAAGGTATTGGCGATAGAAGTCGGGATTGGTCAGTCCGGCCAGCTCCTCAAAGCGTTTTTTCTCCTCCATGCGGTATGTATAGTCGGTATAGTATTGGTAACCGAAATAGCCCGCTCCGATAAGAACGCCTATACTGCACAGCGTAATAAGTATTTTCCAGACAGGGGACTTCTTTCTTCCGGGGGGAACGCTGTTGTGCCGGGCTTCTGCCTTGTCTTCTATGATGGTTGTGTTTTCTTCTTCTTCTTCGGTTTCTGTATGTTCGCAATACGGACATTGTGCCTCTGTCTTAAGATAGTAGGTACCGCATTGCGAACATTGTATGAGATTGCCCATTATGGCAATGCCGCACTGAGGGCATGTGCCGGCCATTGTCGACACCGGGTTCCCACATTCGGGACAATTAATCATGCTCATTGTTGTGGCTGTTTATTTTTAGTTGGATTATTCTTTTTGTCTGTGCGGAAACGCGAAAGCGGTTGTCAGCCCGCAAGCCGACAAGCCATACAATATCGCCGTTATGACATAATACCCGCTGCCGCTCCTTCTGAAAACGGGTAAGCTTCTGGTCTGTGAGGAAATCGCTTACCAGTTTGCGGCCTTTCATGCCAAAGGGTACAAACCAATCGCCGGGCTGTACTTTTCGGATGACAAGAGGAGAGGTGATGAGGTCTGCGTCTACGTATGCATACCCGGCGCCTGTAGGTCCGATTCCGCTTGTTTCGTTCATCTCAATTACAGGCTCATCTGTGTAGTGCTGTTTGTCAACCAGCAGAAGTTGTCCGCGGTCGCGTAGCAGCCGGTGCGTCTTGCTTTCCCATATTTTTCCGGGTTGTCCGGTAAGATGCTGCCGGATGTCTCTGATTTGTGATGAATTGAATCCGCAGGGGTGCAGCCATTCGTGCAGAAGCGTCATGGGGCATTTGTCCTTTTGGTACGCTTCTGTGTACAGACGGTCTTGTCTGAAGCCGGCTAAATGCATGGCTTCCCTTACTCCGTTCATATAATAAGGCAGAGCTTGGCCTACGTTTTGTGCCGCCCGCGCTAATGTCTGTGGTGCGGAGGGCTGCAGACTTGTGAGAAGGGGCATAACCTCTAACCTTATTCTGTTTCGGAGTACGTCATGCTGCAGATTGGAACTGTCCGTCACATACGAGAGACGATGCTGATGCAGATACTCCTCTATCGCTTTTCTGCTGACACACAATAGTGGTCTCACTATGTGGTTTTGGCGCGGATGCATGCCAGCCATACCGCGCAGCCCGGTGCCGCGTAAAAGATTAAGCAGAATGGTTTCTGCCTGGTCGTCCATGTGGTGTCCTACGGCAATGGCCTGTGCCTGCTGGGCTGTGAGTTGTTCTTCAAACCAACTGTACCGCAGGTCGCGAGCCGCCATTTCTATGCTAATGCCGTTGTTTTTGGCATAAGACATGGTGTTGAAATGAGTTGTTTCTATTTTTACGTCCAACTCATGACACAGCTTTTCCACAAAAAGCTGGTCATCGTCGGATTCGGCTCCTCTCAGGTGGAAGTTGCAGTGAAGTGCAGAGACCTTGTATCCCAGGCTGTGCAGCAGATGAAGCAGCGCAACAGAATCCGCACCGCCGCTAATGGCCACCAAAACGGTTCCGTCCGGCGCAAGCAGTTGATGCTGCTTAATGAAGGCTTCTACAGTTTGCTTCACTTGATATTCTTTAATAGCTCTTTTGACATGGTGTCTCCCAAATCAACCGCTTTTTGCAGGTTCTTACGTGCCTCCTGCTTATTGCCGTTTTTGTCGTGGCATACGCCCAGGATGCGATAAGCGTCGGCAAATTTGTTGTCGAGATTTATGGCTGCCTGGGCAGCTGTGATAGCCTTGTCTATCATGTCAAGCCTGTAGCAGATG
The DNA here is from genome assembly GCA_017935785.1 of Bacteroidaceae bacterium. Classification (GTDB taxonomy): domain Bacteria; phylum Bacteroidota; class Bacteroidia; order Bacteroidales; family Bacteroidaceae; genus Physcousia. The sequence continues at coordinate 11,934 of JAGBGU010000037.1, read as the reverse complement.
GCTGCCAGTTCGGCTCTGAAAACCGGTTCTGCGGGATTCAGGCGTATGGCTTTGTCAATATCGTTTAGCGCTGTGGGGTACATGCGGCACTGCATTGCCAGTTGTTCCCGCTGGTAGTAGAATTCCGCGGTAAGTATGCCGCTATACAGTCCTTCGTATATAATAAGGTCGGCAATGGCCTGGCGCGGTTTGCCCGCTTTGGCATAGTTGTTCCCTCGCATCAGCAGAATGGGTGCGGCCTCGGCAGGGTAGGGCTTTGGATAGCAGCTGAGCGCACTGTCCTGCAATGTGATGATGGCATTCAGATTGTTGCCGTCTTCCATCTGCTGGCATTGTGCTGCGTAAAGGAAAAGGTCGGGGTTGCGCAGGTTGGTCTTGGTTAGGGATATGTATATTTCTTTGGCCTCGGCATAGCGTTTCAGGGCATACAGACAGTCAGCCTGCACCTTTTTGTAAATGGGCATATCCTTGACTGCCGAAGCAGATTGCGCTTGAACAAGCGCCTGTTCCATTGTCCATTGTCCGTATACTTTGTATGTGGGGTCCAGGTTAAGATTGTAAAGCGCCTTTGCCCATGAAAAATGAACCTCGTCCTTGTTGGCGTTCTTTAATTCGAGTGCCTGCTTGTAGCTTTGTTCCGCTTTGTCATATTCTTTGTGTGCAGTCTGCATCTCTGCTTTCAGAATGTAACCGTTAATACTGTCCGGATAGGCGGTAAGGTAATCTTCGATGTACAGCTTGTAGGTGGTAGTGTCTTTGCTGTTAGACAGGAATATGAATGTGGCTGCATCCTGAGCGGAAGATGGCAGTGCTTTGGGGATTTGAATGGCTTTTAGGTCTGCATTTGTGGCATCAAGCGGGCTGATTGCCAGTTGTGCCGCATAGGAAGCGTCCATGACAAAAGAATTTCCTCCCTTTTTAGCCGCCATTTGAAGCAGTCCCACCAATCCGCCGGTTTCGTTGAGAATGGGGCAGCTTGCCAGCCGTTCGTTGTGCTCCTTGGCTAATGTATAATAATGAAAGGAGTCTTTGAAAACTTCTTCATTGATGACGGTATCAGGGGTGCAGGGAACGGATTTGTCCGCTTTTGCCGTTGGCAGAATATAGACTGTCTTCCCTTTTGGTACAAGAGCGGTATCCGGTACCAGATAGCCGGCTTTGGTCTTGTTCTTCCTGACTGACAGTTTTGCCACGTTATACATGCTGTTGGCTCCCTTGATGCGGTGAACGGGGTGTTCGGTGCCGCTAAAGTCTATAACTGTTGCCTTGACGGCTCCTTTCAGAATATCGTATTCCGTAAGTACTGTGCCTTCTTCGTCAATAAAGGTTCCCTGCGATTCTCTTGGATTTCCGTCTTTGTCAAATGCAATGACGGTAACTTGTGCCTTGCGGGCGTTCTTGAGCCATTTGGGAGACTTTGCGTTCGCGCAGATTACGCATGCGCAAGCTATAATGGCGATGCATATTTTTTTCATATTTTCAGTAGTTGTTTTGCATTTTCGATAGCGGCCTGCGACACTTGCGCACCGCTCAACATGTTTGCTATTTCTTGTATCCGTTCTTCTTTGTCCAGCTCTTTTATATGGCTGAGTGTCTGGTCTGATGTGTCCTCTTTATACACTTGGTAATGCGTGGTGCCCATAGCGGCAATTTGTGGCAGATGGGTTATGCTGATGACTTGGATTTTATGGTTGGATGCCATCTTTATCATCATTTGGGCCATGCAGTTGGCAATACTACCGCTTACGCCGGTGTCTATTTCGTCAAAAATAATCGTCGGGAGCTGTTTGGCTTCGCTGATGAGTGTTTTCAACGTCAGCATTACACGGGCCACTTCGCCACCGCTTGCCACTTCTGCAATGGGCCTTTGTTCGCTTTTCTTGTTTGCCGAGAAGTAGAACGTTACTTGGTCCATTCCTTTGGGGAGAGGAGACTTCTGAGGCGTTATCTTCACTTCAAGCCGGGCATTAGGCATTCCTAACGGGCCAAGCATCTGCTGCATCTTTTCTTGCAGAAGATTTGCGGCTTTTGTGCGCGACTTTGTCAGTTCTTCTGCTTTTTCTGTAAGACTCTTCTTTACTATTGCAAGCTGACGCTCCATTTCCGCGATGTCTTCCTCGCTGTATTCCATTTCATCGAGCTGCTGTCTTATTTGCTCTTTTATCCTGACCAGTCCTTCTGCGCTGTCTGTATGGTGTTTCTTCTCAAGGGTGTAGAGCTCGTCCAGCCTGCTGTTGATGGCTTCAAGGCGTTGCGGGTCAAATGCGACAGCCTCTGCCTTGTCTTCCAGTTCTTGTGTAAGGTCCTTCAGGTCAATGTAGGCTTCTTCCACCCGGGCGCACCATTCCTCGGCGGTGGGGTAGTGCCGCGTTACGTTCTGTAATGTTTGCAGAACTTGTCGCAGCGAGGATACAATGCCGTACTGTTCGCTGTTCATCCTTTCTGCCGCTTGGTGAAGTGCTGACTTTATGTCTTCGGCATGGCTTAGGGTTTCCGCCTCTTCCTGTAAAGAATCGTCTTCTCCTGCAACAGGGTTGAAGTCGGACAGCTGCTTGTACTGGAACTGAAGATAATCCTCGTTCTCTTTGTTTGTTGTAAGCCTTTCGCGCAATTCGGCCAGGGATTTGTCCAAATCCTTAAATTTATAATATAAGGTGGAATATTGCTTTAGAATCTCTTCGTTATCTCCAAGAATATCAAGCACCTCCAATTGGAAATTCTCATTTGCAAGCAGCAGATTCTGGTGTTGTGAGTGGATGTCTATGATATATCTGCCCAAGTCTTTCAATTGGGCTACAGTGGCCGGTGTGTCGTTGATGAAAGCCCTGCTTTTTCCCGCGGAAGTAATCTCACGGCGCAATATGCAAGTATGTTCTTCAAAGTCGAAATCGTTCTTGAGAAAGAAGTCCTCAAGTCCGAAACCTTCCAGTTGGAACTCTGCTTCAATGATGCAGCGTGTGGCTCCTGTCTGGATACTTTTGCTATCCGCCCTTTGTCCTAAAAGCAGACCGATGGCACCTAAAAGAATGGATTTTCCCGCTCCGGTCTCACCGGTGATAACGGAAAATCCGTCTCGGAAATCAATGTCCAGTTCTTCTATTAGGGCATAGTTCTTTATATAGAGATGCTTAAGCATTTTTCTGTATGGTGTGGTTCTGTTTTATTTCTTGATTTTTTCCCACTGGGTATTCTGCGAGGGGTCTATGGCGAAAAGTATCTTATATGCCTTCTCTTTCTCGGCCTGCGTACCTTTTTTGGCAAAGATGTTTACCAGTTCCTCGCGTTTGTATTCGCTGAAAAGCAGCGGCAGATGACTTTTTGTGCGGGCTTTCCTTGCCGAGCTAAGCAGTTCTAGGGATTCTGCTATCCTTGCGCGTGCGGTATCGGGGTTGGCGGACATTTGGTCCAGCCCCTGGCGATGATACTTGTACTGTAGTTGTCTGAAGTTTTCCATAGAACCGTCCAGATAGTCGTTCAGCAGTCCGAAACGGTTCTTGTTGTCGTCAAACGCCTTCCAGCCTGGGTAATCCAGAGTCTGTCCGGCTGTCACAATCTCTTCTGCACGGTTCAGAATGTCTGTTCCGCCCATTGGCGACATGGTATCAAGGTCTATACCTATTATCATATAGGCATAGTAGGCCAGCAGAGCCACCAACTGGTTGTCTATCTGTTCGGGTCTGAATTCAAGCCTGTCATGCTCTTGGAATTTGAAATTGAACTGCGGATCCCTGTTGCTGAACGCAGTAGTCATATATGTTGCGTCGTAAACAGGACGGCTGCTGGTAACCAAAAGGGTGCAGGTAAAGGAGTTGTCCGTATCGCTGTAGGTGTTTACGGTAATATTGAAGTTGCACTGGATTTTCTCTTTGTCCCGTAGTTTCAGTTCGGTCCATTTCTGGTCGTTCAGAAATTCTGTCACCTTCTTTTCAAGCGATTCAAATACGTCTCCTTTAGTGTCCGACACTTGTGCGCGGTTTATCGTCACCTTGGCTTCAAGCTCTTGAGCCCGGGCTGTCTGGTGTGTCATCAGCAGTAACGAACTGATGAATGCGGTCAGCAGTTTTCTTTTCCTCATGCCATTATTTGTTTTAGGCGGTTGATAATATCCTTTGCCGCTTCTGTCTTAGGCTTCAGAGGGAATTCTGTGCAATGGCTCTCATCAATGATGGTTATTTTGTTTGTGTCGTGCTGAAAACCTGCCCCCTTGTCATTCAAGCTGTTTAGAACAATGAAATCAAGGTTTTTCTTCTCCAGTTTCTGTCGTGCATGTGCTGTTTCGTCACAGGTTTCAAGCGCAAATCCCACCAAACGTTGGTCCTGACGTTTCATTTTTCCCATGGCTTGCGCAATGTCTTGCGTTGGGTTCAGCTTGATTATCAGTTGGTCGCCTTCGCGTTTTATCTTGTTCTCGGCCGTATGTTCCGGCGTGAAGTCTGCAACGGCGGCACACAATATGCCTGCATTGCAGGTTGGAAAGATTGTGCGGCATGCCTCATACATCTGCGCTGCGCTTTCCACCGGTGTGCAGATGACGGATTTGTGCTTGGGCCTGAGACTCATGGGGCCGCACACCATTTCCACCGTAGCGCCTCTTCGGGCGCATTCTTCGGCAAGTGCGCATCCCATTTTCCCGCTGCTGTAGTTGCCTATAAAGCGTACTGGGTCAATCTTCTCATGGGTGGGTCCGGATGTAATCAGAATACGTTTTCCCTTCAGGTCCTGTGTGCCTTGTGTGAGAGCCTCTGCCACCTGCCGCAGAATTTCCTCGGGTTCTTCCATTCTGCCTTTGCCCTGCAAATGGCTTGCAAGAAAGCCGGTCTGCGGTTCAATGATATGGTTGCCATAAGATTTCAGCAGGGCAAGATTGTTCTGCGTAGTGGGATGTGCGTACATATCCAGGTCCATCGCCGGAGCTACAAAGACCGGTGCTTTCATGCTCAGATAGGTGGTGATGAGCATATTGTCGGCTATGCCGTGCGCCATTTTGCCTATGGTTGACGCTGTGGCCGGGGCGATTATCATGGCATCGGCCCACAAACCCAGGTCAACATGACTGTGCCATGTGCCGTCGCGCTGACTGAAGAACTCGCTGATTACGGGCTTGCTTGTAAGGGCACTCAGGGTAATGGGGGTGATGAACTCTTTTCCGGCAGGTGTAATCACTACCTGTACCTCGGCTCCTTGTTTGATGAGTCCGCGTATGAGCAGGCATGCCTTGTAAGCGGCAATGCTGCCGGTGATTCCGAGTACTATTTTTTTACCGTTTAGCATATTTCAGTCGTAATGTTTCAAATACGCGTTTGGTGTTCAATGGGAAGTCGCCTTGCTGAATCCAGCTGAAATAGCCGGGGTCGCGCATGACTATATCTTTTACGGCACGTCCTTTGTATTTGCCGAAGTTGATGGTTTCCACTCCGTTTTCGTCATATACTACACGGCCTGAGAAGTCGATGTTCTTGGAACGTTGTGAAAAGTCGGCAAGAAAGGCTATGTCGTTTTGCAAGTCTTCGGGGTACTTGTCCAATTGCGCTTCGAGCACTTCGTATGTAGCCCGTGTGTCTGCAAGGGCGCTATGGGCGTTCTGCAGGTCTTTTCCGCAATAATACTGGTATGCGGCTACGAGAGTGCGCCTTTCCAGCTTGTGATAGATGTTCTGTACGTCTATCATGCGGCAGTCCTTCAGATTGATGTCAATGCCGGCACGAAGGAACTCTTCCACCAAAAGGGGAATGTCGAAGTGGTTGCTGTTGAACCCGGCAAGGTCGCATCCCTCAAACACTTCCTGCAGCTGGTTTGCCACATCCTTGAATGTGGGGCAGTCTTTGACATCTTCGTTTGTTATGCCGTGCACTTCGCTTGCGAATGACGGAATGGGTATGGTGGGGTTAAGCCGCATGCTGCGTTCTTCTTTCTCTCCGTCGGGGTGCAGCTTTATGTAGCAGAGCTCCACAATGCGGTCTCTTGCCACATCAATGCCTGTGGTTTCCAGGTCGAAGAAGATGATAGGCTTGGTAATATTCAGTTTCATGTCTGCCTTGGTCTGTTGGTTAATAGTCTTCCACACGCATGGGCATGAGCAGCATCAGAATGTCGTCCTCCGCATTGTCCTTTACGGGGCGTATTACGCCCGGGCGGCTTGGGTCGGCCAGTTCAATGGATACGCTTTCGCTGTCCAGTATGTTCAGGATTTCAATGAGGAAGTTGCATGAGAAACCTATGTGTATGGGATTTCCGTTGTATTCGCAATTCAGGAATTCCTCTGCGTTTGTGGCATATTCAAAGTCTTGTCCGGTAATCTTCAGCGAGCTTTGGCTTAGTTCCAGCTTAACGAGATTGGAACTTTGGTTACAAAATACGCTTACACGCTTAAGGGCGCTGGCCAGGGCGGTGCGGTCTATAACGGCACGGTAAGGATTGTTTGCGGGGATTACGCCGTTGTAGTTGGGATAGCGTCCCTCAATCAGACTGAAGTGCATGACAATGCTTTCTGTCTTGATGCAAGCCTTGTCGCTGTTGAACATTAGTTCTATATTGCCGGAATCCTTGTTCAGGACGGTTTTAAGAATGGATGCCACCTTCTTGGGCAGAATGAATCCTGATTCAAATTCGCTCTTTACGCTGTTCACAATATTGCGCACCAGCTTGCGGCCGTCTGTGCTGGCAAAGGTCAGCGAGTCGGGCTTCACGTCAATGTAGATTCCGTTCATCACCAGTCTTACCTCGTCATTGGCAGTGGCGAACAGACAGTTGTTTATGCCGTTAAGCAGTGTTTCGGCCGGAATGTTCAGTCGTGTGCATTCCTCCTTTACCGTGTTGGGTACGGGGTAGGGGGCGGCATCCTGTGCCATTACGCCGAATGTGCCGCTGCTGTGATAGCCTTTGATGCTGAGCGTATCCGGATTGAATTCTATGGTAAGCGGCTGTTCCGCCAGTTCCTTGATGGAGTCCATGATGGTCTTTGCCGGAATGCAGAAGCGTGCGTTTTCGCTTTGCTCAAACAAAGGGACTTGGGTGATGAAGTATTTTTCGCTGTCAGAGGCAGTGATGGTAATGGTGTTGTCTTTTACATCAAAGAGAAAACAGTCCAGAATGGCCATTGAATTCTTTGAAGCCATTACTTTTGACGCTGTTGTAAGGTGGCTGTACAGAGCCGTGGAGGAAACTTTAAAGTTCATAAGTCTTTATGTAAGTTTTTTTACGTTAATTATATTTAGCAACAAAAATACAATAAATCCATGATGTGGCAAAAAAATGGAAGAGAAAAAGTCTGTTTGTTGATTTTTTTGAATACCTTTGTGTGCAAATTTGATTTAACATTTAAAAAACTTATGGAATTAACAGGAAAGATTATAGCAGTGCTGCCCGAGCGTAGCGGAGTTTCGGCCCGCACCGGCAGCGAATGGAAAATGGCTTCGTACGTATTGGAAACCATGGAGCAGTATCCCCGCAAGATGGTGTTCGAGATATTCGGAAGCGACCGCATTGCACAGTGCAACGTGCAGCTTGGCGAGGTGCTTACCGTCAGCTTCGACATTGACGCCCGCGAGTATCAGGGACGTTGGTTTAACAGTATCCGTGCATGGAAGGTAGACCGCAATACCGCAGCTCCCATGCCCCAGGCTCCCATTCCCGCTGACATTCCTCCGTTTGGTGCCAGTCCCGTGCCTCCTGCACAGCCCGACGCATCTTCGGCAGTTCCCTTCGGCAGCGCCCCCGCAGCACCGGACGACCTGCCCTTCTAAAACAAACTCTCCCGCGAGGGAGATTTTTTTTTCTCCCGAGGCAGTAAAAAACGGCCTTGGTAAAAAAACACGGAGGCGGGCGTTGTTTTTGCACAATTTTGTGTAACTTTGACGTCGCAATATCAATTAATAATCAAAATATATTTATCCTAACATGCAGAAATATTTTAAGACAATGATGTTTTCAGCAGTAGTGGCCCTTGGCTCGTGTGGTGGAAACGCCACTCAGGAGGAGAATTTCGAGTTCACCAACGAGCGTTTTGCCGACATTCAGATGCTGCGCTATCGCGTGGACGGGTTTGAACAGCTCTCATTGCAGCAGAAGACCTTTATCTATTATCTCCAGGAGGCGGCTCTTTGGGGACGCGACATCCTGTTCGACCAGAACGGACGCTACAACCTTCAGATTCGCGAACTGCTGGAAAAAGTGTATCTCAACTACAAGGGAGACCGTAAGGATGCAAACTTTACGGCCATGGAAGAGTATCTTAAGCGTGTGTGGTTCAGCAACGGCATCCACCACCATTACGGTGCGGACAAGTTCATCCCCGGCTTCTCACGCCAGTGGTTCGAGGAACAGAGCGGATGTACGGACAACCGCCTGCTCGAGGTTATGTTCAATCCGGAAGTTATGTCCAAGCGTGTGAACCTTGCCGAGGGTGAAGACCTTATCCTCACCTCTGCCATGAATTATTATGGCGAGGGCGTAACCCAGGCCGAGGCCGAGGAATTCTATGCCAAGATGAAGGCCGAGGGAGATCCTCAGCGCCCCGTAATGTACGGTATGAACAGCACGCTTGTCAAGGGTGCCGACGGTACGCTGCGCGAGGAAAAGTGGACAACTGAAGGCAAGTATGGCGAACAGCTGCTCCAAGTGGTAAAGAATCTCAAGGCGGCTCGTCCCTTTGCCGAGGACTCCATGCAGCAGGTGGTCATTGACAAGCTTGTCAGCTTCTACGAAACCGGTTGTCTGAAGACCTTTGACGAATACTCCATCGCCTGGTTGCAGAACACCGAACCGCTGGTTGACTTCGTGAACGGATTTACGGAAAGCTATGGCGACCCCCTCGGCATGAAGGCTTCTTGGGAGAGCATCGTAAACTTCAAGGACCTGGAGGCCACCAAGCGCACAACCCTGCTCAGCGAGAACGCCCAGTGGTTCGAGGACAATTCGCCCGTCAATCCTGCCTTCAAGAAGGAGAAGGTTAAGGGCGTGAGCGCAAAGGTAATCCGTGCGGCTATCCTTGGCGGCGACCTGTATCCCTCTACGGCCATCGGCATCAACCTGCCCAACAGCAACTGGGTGCGTGCCGAGTACGGAAGCAAGAGTGTTACCATCGGCAACCTTACCTATGCCTATGCCCAGGCTTCAAAGGGAAGCGGAATGGGCGAGGAGTTTGCCTTCGGCCCCGAGGAACTTGAAATCATGAAGAAGTATGGCGACGCCACCGATGACCTGCATACCGACCTTCACGAATGTCTGGGTCACGGAAGCGGCAAGTTGCTCCCCGGTGTGGACCCCGACACGCTGAAGGCTTACGGAAGCACCATTGAGGAAGCGCGCGCCGACCTTTTCGCTCTCTATTACCTTGCCGACCCCAAACTGGTGGAACTGGGCCTTCTGCCCGATGCCGAGGCGTATAAGGCTTCCTATATCGGCCAGATGCAGAACGGTATACTGACACAGCTTGTCCGCATAAAGCCAGGAGACCAGATTGAAGAGGCTCACATGCGCAACCGCGCCCTTATCGCACGCTGGGCCATGGCGCTTGGCAAGGGAAAGGCCGAAGGCGGAGCCGATGTCATTGAAATGCCCGTGCGAGACGGCAAGACCTATGTGAAGATTAACGACTATGCTGCCCTGCGCAAAGTCTTTGGCGAACAGTTGGCAGAGATACAGCGCATCAAGTCTGAAGGCGACTTCAACGCTGCCCGCACTTTGGTGGAAGAGTATGGCGTGAAGATTGACCCCGCCCTGCATAATGAGATTCTCAGCCGTTACCAGGCGCTTGACATCGCTCCCTACAAGGGATTCATCAATCCCCGCTATACTGCCGTGCGCGATGAGAAGACCAACGAGATTACAGACGTGACCGTCAGCTACGATGAGGCTTACGACGAGCAGATGCTCCGCTACAGCCGCGATTATGGTTTCGGCTATTAGTCTTTCCGCACATAACAGACATGAAAAGAGGGCCTCAGCGCCCTCTTTTCTGTTTTGCTTTCTGCCCTTGGGTGTCGTAAGCATATTTTCGAATTACAAATTCAGTGATCAGAACCCGGACTGATTCCAAAAAGATCGTTTTGATGCCGTCCGAGGGGTCGGAAGCCGCCAAAACCACGGTTTTAATGCCGTCCGAGGGGTCGGAAACCGTCAAAACCACGGTTTTAATGCAATCCGAGGGGTCAGAAACCGCCAAAACCGCGGTTTTAATGCAACCCGAGGGGTCGGAAACCGCCAAAACCACGGTTTTAATGCAACCCGAGGGGTCGGAAACCGCCAAAACCACGGTTTTAATGCAATCCGAGGGGTCGGAAACCGCCAAAACCACGGTTTTAATGCAATCCGAGGGGTCCGGAACCGCCAAAAAGCCGTTTTTGATGCCGTCCGAGGGGTCGGGAACCACCAAAAAGCCGTTTTTGATGCCGTCCGAGGGGTCGATAACCACCAAAAAGCCGTTTTTGATGCTAACGACGGGTGTCGGAACCACCCGATGCCTTGGTTGTAAGCATATTTTCGAATTACAAATTCTTATACTTCGCCTTAACGGTTTTGTCTTAGCCGGCGTTCAGACGTTCTGCCGGATTTCCGAATTCGGCAGGTGTGAGTATAAGCATTTATAATGCGCTGAACACCCCCCTTTATGACTTCAACAGCTCTTGAAATCCTCGGGGAAGTTTAACGTCCGCTAATACGTTCCTCCTCCAGCAATTTCAGTTTGCGTGCTATCATTTCTCCTTTCCGCTGTCCGTGGAATCCGCCAATCGAACCGTCCGAAGCCACTACTCTGTGGCACGGAACATCCGGCGCAAAGGGATTCCGCCTGAGTGCCTGACCCACAGCCTGTGCGCTGCGGCACCCTATGCGGCGTGCCAGTTCGCCGTAGGTGATGGTCTGTCCCTTCGGCACGTTGAGCAGTTCCAGATAGACCCTGCGCTGGAAGGGCGTTATTTCCTTTGACTGAATGACTCTTTCTCTGATGTTCGTCCTCATGGCTGTCTGGATATGATGAAGGTGGTGCGGAACCCCGGAACGGGATATTCCGCCATACTGAGGTTAAGACCCTGTTTGAGCAGCATCAGCCGGGAGAGCGGCAGACCGATGCCCGAACCGCTCTTTCTTGTTGTGAAGAAGGGAACGAATATCTCTCGTGCCACATCGGACGGAATGGGCGCGCCGTTGTTGCTGATGAGGAGGGCGTTGTCCCACCGTATGTCAATGTCCTTTGCTCCTGCCTCTACGGCGTTCTTTATCAGGTTTGTCAGCACTTGCCTCATCATGCTCTCGTCAGCGCTGACGCTGGTGTCTTCGGGTATGCTGATGTGCCATGCAACTGTTGAGAACAGGGATTTCTGCGAGTAGACAAGGCTGTGCAGGTTCACCTCTGTCAGTTCCGCCTCCTGCAGATTGGTCAGCTTGCGATAGTTCTCCACAAAGGCGCCAAGCCCCTGGCTGGTCTTGAAAATGGCGTTTATGCCTTCCTCGTATGGCGTACCCTTTATCTGCGGGTCGGACAGATAGGCCTGGCTGATGCTGCTGATGGGGGTGGCGGCATTCATGATTTCGTGGGTGAGCACTCGGGTAAGCCGTTGCCACGATTCCACCTCTTTCCGTGCCTCCAGCGCCTTTATGTCCAGGCTCATGTCGTTCAGTGCCTGTTGCATGGCGCGTTCGCCGAAGAAAAGTCCCCTTACCGGCAGACGGAAGGAGAAGTCGCGGTTCCTTACCGCCTCGCGCATCAGATGGGCACGGTCTCTGAGCAGACACTGGTGGCGGTAGAATCTGAACAGGGCAAAGGCCACTGTCGCCAGTATGGCTGCCGCCATTATAATAATAATATGTAGGGGCTGGGTTGGCATATTACCTTTTCATCTTTGCGTAAAGTGTCTGTCGTGTAATGCCCAGCAGTTCGGCAGACTTGCTCATGTTGCCGTGGCATTTCTCCACTACGCGGCGCACATGTTCGGCCTC
>JAGBGU010000036.1 GCA_017935785.1 Bacteroidaceae bacterium | reverse complement strand
TTCATATGACATTAATATAAAAGTTGAACACATCATGGCAAAAGCTGCCTTCAAAATAACCAACGTACCAGCTGAAATTGATGAAATCAGCGTTACCTTGCCCAACCAAGCCAATCAATTTAAGTTTGACGGAACTATCATCGGCAATACACAAGAACAAACACTTACCCTAACCAAAAATGAAGCCAGCAATGAAGATGGAAGTTTTGACTGGTTTGTAGATGAAACAATAGTTTACCCTTTCGCCTCAGAAAACACAAACATGCCTATACATGTTATCGTAAAAAGTTCTGATATAGCATATACATTTAAAACAACAAGCTCAAAAAGTTGTAGTAAAGGTAAACGTATTTCATATAAATCTGATTGGGAGACCATGAAATTTTCAAACAACACTCATGTTGAAATTACTCCATGGACTGAGACGGTTGAGGAGTCTGAATTTGAATTGGGCAAAGCACAATAATCATTCTAAAAAACTATTGAGGATGTGTCTATTTTTACAAACGTAAACAGACACATCCTCATTTCTTTAGTCATAAATTGATTATTGCATTAAATCAATTATTTCACCGCTTTAGTCCACCAAGCATCATTAGTGTCCTTTGCCGGACCATTGCTGTTCTCTTGCTGCTGTGATTTATGCTGACCCTGCATATTGCCGTTACGGACTCTGCTAAGAGTCTCCGGGGTCATTTGGAGGAAACTGGCAATGTGGACCATCGGAGCACGCAGGACAATTTCGGGTTTCTCACGCAGCAGTCTTTCATAGCGCTCTGTAGCATTTTCAAAGCGCTGGCTGTCTGCATGTTCCTGACTGCTTATGGCTACGTGTTCAAGGATTTTTCTGTAAAGCATTTCCATTTCCTGATTACGAACCATAAGATTATTTAAATCCGCATAGGGAATAGCATACAACTTAGTGTTTTCAAGAGCTTCTACAATTAGTCTGCTTGGCTCTTGCTTGAGATAACTTTCAATACAGAATACAATCCTGCCTTCAAAGCTGAAATGCTCAGTGACATCCCTTTTATTCTTATAATAAAACTGGCGGACCATACCACGTTCAACGAAATAAAGAGCATTACAGACTTTTCCTTCAGGCAATATGGTGTTACCTTTTTGGAATTTCATAGGAATGAGAATACTTGCCAACTGCTCTACGCCTGATGGTGTGAGCGGACAGTAAATTCTCGCAATCTCACGAGCAACATCTCTTCTTCGGTCCATGGTAGAAAATTTTGATAGTTCTAATCAAGTTTTAGTACTGCCAAGAAAGCTTTCTGCGGAACTTGCACATTTCCAATCTGCTTCATCCTTTTTTTACCTTTCTTCTGTTTCTCAAGCAATTTACGCTTACGGCTTACATCACCGCCGTAACATTTAGCGAGCACATCCTTACGCACCTGCTTTACTGTTTCTCTCGCAATAATTTTAGCTCCTATGGCTGCTTGTATGGCAATATCAAACTGCTGACGAGGAAGAAGGTCTTTGAGTTTTTCACACATTCTGCGACCAAAATCAACGCTATTGTCTATGTGTGTAAGCGTACTCAGAGCATCCACAGGCTCACCGTTCAGGAGTATGTCAAGTTTAATCAGTTTTGAAGGTCTGAAGCCACTTTGATGGTAATCAAATGAAGCATAACCCTTTGAAATACTCTTCAGCTTGTCATAAAAATCTATTACAATTTCACCCAAAGGCATGGCATATTGCAATTCGACACGATTTCCACTTATATACTCTTGTTTTATCAATTCACCCCGTTTGCCCAAACACAAAGACATGATGGGACCAATATAATTGGCCGTTGTGATGACACTGGCGTGAATATATGGTTCTTCTATATGGTCAATAAGAGTGGAATCTGGCATACCGGCCGGATTGTGGACTTCTTTTACTTCGCCTTGTTTGTCGTAAACCATATAAGAAACATTAGGAACGGTAGTAATCACATCCATATTAAATTCTCGGTCGAGACGCTCCTGAATGATTTCCATATGAAGGAGTCCCAGGAAACCGCAGCGGAATCCAAAGCCAAGCGCTACAGAACTTTCCGGCTGGAAGGTGAGACTGGCATCGTTCAACTGCAATTTTTCAAGACTGGCTCTCAGGTTTTCAAAGTCTTCCGTTTCAATGGGATACACTCCGGCAAATACCATTGGCTTTACTTCTTCGAAACCTTCAATGGCATTTTTACACGGATTGGCAATATGCGTAATTGTATCGCCCACTTTTACTTCGGTTGCCGTTTTAATTCCGGACACGATATAGCCTACATTTCCGCAACACAGCTCATTACATGGCACCATATCCATCTTTAAAACACCTATTTCATCTGCCTTATACTCTTTCCCTGTATTGATAAAGACAACTTGGTCGCCTTTCTTTATTGAACCATTGACAATTTTGAAATACGCAATAATTCCTCGGAACGAATTAAAGACAGAATCGAAAATTAATGCCTGCAGCGGGCCGTCAGGATTTCCTTTTGGTGCTGGTATTCTTTCAACTACAGCTTTAAGAATCTCGTCAACGCCCATTCCTGTTTTGCCGCTGGCGCGGATTATATCTTCATGCTTGCATCCGATAAGTTCTACAATCTCATCCTCCACTTCTTCAGGCATGGCATTGGGCATGTCACATTTATTGATAACCGGGATAATCTCCAAATCATTATCAATAGCCATATACAGATTACTGATTGTCTGTGCCTGAACACCTTGCGTAGCGTCAACCACGAGCAAAGCGCCTTCGCAAGCAGCAATGCTTCGGCTCACTTCGTAAGAAAAGTCAACGTGTCCCGGCGTATCAATCAGGTTTAATGTGTATTTTTCGCCATTAAGATTATAATTCATTTGGATGGCATGGCTTTTTATGGTAATGCCGCGCTCACGTTCCAAATCCATATCATCAAGCATTTGACCGTCCGTTACTTTGATGGTGTCGGTATATTCCAATAAACGATCTGCCAAAGTACTCTTACCGTGGTCAATGTGTGCAATAATGCAGAAATTACGTATATGTTGCATAAATCGAATAGTATCCTATTTTAATGCAAATTTACGATTTCTTTTCTATATTTTCAAATTTAATGTTTAAAAAGCAACATTCTGTCACGTTTTAAAGCAGAATCTGTCCAATTTGACGGCACGAACTGCCATTGGCCGCACATAGAGGGGCGGATGTGTTTTAACTGTTTAATTCTTTTGATAAACAAACTGCGTAAGTCTTCAGAAGTTTCGCAAACGATTCTGTTGGGCAGCTCATTCTTATCAATACCCGACCCTTTTGGCAACAACTCCCCTCCTCCACTGCCATGGTAACTGTTTACTGCGACAGTATACATGCTGTCCAAATCAAAAGCTTTGCCATCAAGCATTTCAGAAATATAGATTTTCTGTCCGAATGGTTTTGTTACGTCAACATCGTACTTTATTCCTGCAGCTGAAATAAAATTAAATGCCAAATTTTCAAATCCCAAACGTTTTCCATTGTTGAGCACATAGGACAGTTTCATGATATGGTCGTCTGCTGATGTCATCGTGTTTGTCCATCGGTCATAGCTTAGTTCCAATATGTCCTTAATTTCCTTGCCTGTCAGTTTTAAAGTATAAAGATAATTTTCATATTTATAGAGTTTAAACATATCACGAACAGTTATGATTCCTTTGGGTATGACAGAATCAAATGAAAGAGGGGCGGCAAAACTGACATCCGCTCCGGTCATTTCCAATTGCAATTGGTGCACAAGATTTATAAATGGACAAGGGCCAAAATAGGCATCTGTCTCGTCCAAGTCTTCTTCCAAAACAGCAATTTCTTGATTGAGCCATTCGAGCGCCTTTTTCCGCATTGAGTCGTATTCTATTTCAAGCAGAATGGAATTGGGGTGAACAGAGCCATTAAGAGGCGGTGTTGCTGCATGGATTCTTTTCTTTACTACTTTGTCGCCAGCAATCAGCAGCTGAATTTTTGCTTCAACAATTCTTGAGCCATTGTTATTTGGCGCAGCGGTAACAACAGTATTTGAGGAATCTGATTTAAATATATTTACTGCATTTTTATGGTCATGTCCATATAATATCAGATCAAATCCAGGAACATTTTCAGCCACCAGCCTTGTGCTGTTCTCCAATCCATGATAACTTTCAACTCCGCCTTCAAGCCCGCTATGGAAGAGCCCTACTATCAGATGAGGGTTTTCCTTCTCTTTAATAAAGGGAACCCACTGCTTGGCGCATTCCACCATATTCTGGAAACGCAGACCGCTCCACAAAGAATTTGGCAGCCAATAGTCAATCGTTGGTGTCACCATGCCCAACACGGCAATTCTTACACCACAGCGTTCCAACACAGTATAAGGTTGCAGATAAGGCTTATCTGTTTCCGTGTCAATCATATTGGCGGCCAAAACCGGATACTTACAGTTTGCCTGCCATTTGTCGTAAATCTGATGTCCGGTTTCAATGTCATGATTGCCTATCGTCGCTGCATCATAGCCAATGGCGTTCATTATGTCATTGACAATATTGCGTTCACGGTCAATATAATTATAATAATAAGAAACCGGCTGCCCTTGCAGGCAATCACCTCCGTCTGTACAGATAACGCAGTCAGGATATTTCTCTCTGAGAGACTCTACATATCCATAAACAGCACTCGCACCGCCATTTGTACGATAACGCTTCAGGTCGTCATACATAAACATATTGCCGTGCAAGTCACTGGTATGAACCCAGTGAAGCGTTACCCTTCTGACGGTACTTTCACTCATTATTTCCTGTTATGAAAATTCTTCTCTTCGGCAATATTACAAATGAGCAATTCACCGTTCTGTTCCACAATCAAATAGCCATCAAGGCCTTGTACTACAACTTTCTTGAAGTTTGTAGTATGGATAATACAGTTGCGAGTGTCAACGGTTTCAATTTGTTTGCCTACACAAGTATTGCCGTTTGTATCGGTAGAAAGAGTTTTCTGTAATGAATGCCAGGTTCCCACGTCACTCCAACCGAAGTCTGCAGGGAAAACATAGATTTCTTCAGCATTTTCAAGTATGGCATAGTCCACTGATATAGACTCGCAAAGCGGGAATTTTTCTCTGATAAGTTCCGACTCCTTGGGCGAGTTATAATAGGGCAGCATATTCTCGAAAATCGTGGAAATATCAGGCTGATACACTCTGAACGCATTTATGATGGTATTGACATTCCAAATAAAAATACCTGCATTCCAGTAGAAATTTGTTTGTCTGATATACTTTTCCGCCAATTCAAGGCTGGGCTTCTCATGGAACGAATCCACTCTGAAAATTTCCTTGTTGCGTGCGGTAGAGAAGCGCAAGTCTGCCTGAATATAGCCGTATCCCGTTTCAGGCCTGTCCGGTTTCATTCCCAGGGTTACTATGGCATCGCTCTCACTTACAAAATTAAGCGATGACTGTATTACCCTTGCAAATTCTTCAGTGTCTGTCACAACATGGTCACTGGGTGAGACAACAATGTTGGCATGAGGATACAGACTCTTGATTCTCCAGCTGGCATAGGCAATGCAGGGAGCTGTGTTCCTGCGGCAGGGTTCAAGCAAAATCTGCTCTTGGGGTATGTCCGGCAGTTGTTCTGCTACAAGGTCTTTATAAGATTCAGATGTCACCACCCATACATTCTCTCTTGGGACAACGGATAGGAAACGCTCATAGGTGAGCTGCAACAAAGTTTTCCCGCATCCCAGCACATCAATGAACTGCTTGGGACAATTCAATGTACTCATCGGATACAGGCGGCTTCCTACGCCTCCCGCCATGATAACAAGATGATTATTGCCTTCTGCCATAATAGTTTATGATTTTGTTTTCTTACCTGCTTTTTTTACCGATTTCATTTTCAGAATACAGCCTCCCCACGAAGGTACGTTGAGCTTAGTAGGGATATTTGAAGAAAAAGCCGTCGTTATCTGGCTTCCGCTTAACAAGTCTGTCCACTCACAAGCTGTGTTTTCCTTTATTCCGTAATACTCAAAAAGATGTTCAGGCACATTGATTGTTATTTCCGTCTCCTGACTTGCAAAGTTAGCGATTACCAGCAATGTCTCTTTTTCGGAGTGTCTGACAAACGTGTATTGCTTTTGCAACTGTGGATTCACATACATCAAATCGTAGAATTCGCCTTCTCTGACTGCCTCGGAAGAATTACAGATATTCAACACCTTAGCATAATATTCCTGCAGAGAAAGTTCATCCTCCGTCAGCAGCTTTTGGTCAAACTTACCATTGTTGCGCCATCTGCGGATGGTATCAACGGTCCAATAGTCAAAGATGGTTGTCCTTCCGTCTTCGCCACTGAATCCTTCGGCATCCATACCTTTTTCGCCCAATTCCTGACCAAAGTAGATCATCATAGGATTGGTATACATCAGGGCGCTCACCAGCAAGGGCGCCTTTCCTTTCAGCGGATTGCCTGCAAAGAATGTGCTTGCCAGGCGCTGTTCATCGTGGTTTTCAAGGAAGTTGAGCATATTATTTCTGATGCCCTCAACCTGCTGCCAGCTGAATGTTATGTTCTGTGCAGAAATCCAGTCGTTGGTTACAGCCTTGAGCGTATCATACAACCCCACTTTGTCATAGAGATAATCAAAGTGGCCGTAATGCAGATAGTTCCTGTATTCGGCAGGATTATATACCTCGGCAATAAAAATAATGTGAGGATACTGTTCCTTTACCTGGGGAATGGCCCAATGCCAGAAATCCACGGGCACCATTTCTGCCATGTCACATCGGAAGGCATCCACCTTCTTTCCTGCCCAGAAAAGGAGAATGTGCAGCATTTTGTGCCATGTGTCGGGTATGGGGTCAAAATGATTGGTACGGCCGCCGTTATAGTCCACGCCATAATTCAGTTTAACAGTCTCATACCAGTCGTTTATACCAGGATTTGCCGAGAAGTTGTCATTGCCAGTTGCACGGGCAGGAAACTCAATGTAATCCTTCAGGTCGAACTGCGCACTTAGCTGTGTACCAGGTATGTAATAGAAGTTATTCTGATTACTGAACGCACAATCCTTGTTGTCATCTTCTCCCAGATTTATCACACCCTCGGGAGCGCTGTCCGAATGGTACTGGCGCGCTACATGATTGGGAACAAAATCAATGACAAATTTCAGACCTGCCCTATGTGTACGCTGGACAAGATTCTCAAATTCCTTCATCCTGTTGGGTACACTAACCGCCAAATCAGGATCAATGTCATAATAATCCTTTATGGCATACGGGCTGCCGGCCTTTCCCTTTACCACAGCCGGATTATCTTTCTTTATACCAAAGGAGGTATGGTCCGTCTGCGTGGCATGTTCAATCAGACCTGTGTACCAAATATGGGTGGCACCGAGTTTCTTGATGTTTTCAAGCGCCTTCATTGTAAAATCAGACATCTTGCCAACACCGTTTGTCTGCACATCGCCGTTGTGGACGCACGATGTGTTATTGTTTCCGAACAGACGCGTAAAAACCTGATATATGATTATTTTCTCCATTTATTACTGAATGCCGCAAATGTTTACACTACGGTCAATCTTTGCAATCATGCCCTGCAAAGCCTTACCGGGTCCGCATTCAATAAATTCACTGGCGCCGGCAGCAATCATATTCTGCACTTCGTATGTCCAGCGCACACTGGCTGTCAGCTGTGCAATAAGGTTAGCCTTGATTTCGGCTGCGTCAGTATGCGCCTTTGCATCCACGTTCTGATAGATGGGACAGCGGGGCGTATTGAATTCAGTTGTTTCAATGGCTTTCTTAAGTTCTTCCTGAGCAGGCTGCATCAGCGGACTATGGAAAGCTCCGCCAACGGGAAGCACCAGGGCACGCTTGGCACCGGCTGCTTTCAGCTTTTCGCAGGCGGCATTTACGGCTTCTACGTTGCCGCTTATCACAAGCTGGCCCGTGCAATTGTAGTTAGCGGGCACTACCACTCCGTTTCCTTCTGCTGTCACTTCTGCGCAAATGTTCTCTATGGTGGCATCGTCCATGCCAATTACGGCTGCCATGGTGCCGGGAGCGGCTTCGCAGGCTTTCTGCATGGCAAGCGCACGGGCATAAACCAGTTTCAGACCGTCTTCAAAAGAAAGTGCGCCGGTTGCCACCAATGCGCTGAACTCGCCAAGGCTGTGTCCGCCCACCATGTCAGGAGCAAATTCATCGCCCAGACAGATGGCACGTATCACGCTGTGCAGGAACACGGCAGGCTGGGTAACTTTTGTTTGCTTCAGTTCGTCTGCCGAACCTTCAAACATGATATCCGTTATGCGGAAGCCAAGAATTTCGTTGGCTTTTTCAAAAAGTTCCTTTGCAATCTCGCTATTATCATACAGGTCTTTTCCCATACCTGTGAATTGGGCTCCCTGTCCGGGAAATACATAAGCTTTCATAATCTATTTTTAAATTATTTTAATTATTTTGCAAAGGTACGATTAAGTGAGCGAAAAACCAAACTTGTTTGGATTTTTCCGAACGGTAGTACCTTCGGCGACCGCCAAAGTACGATTAAGTGAGCGAAAAACCAAACTTGTTTGGATTTTTCCGAACGGCAGTACCTTCGGCGACCGCCAAAGTACGATTAAGTGAGCGAAAAACCAAACTTGTTTGAGATTTTCCGAACGGCAGTACCTTCGGCGACCGCCAAAGTACGATTAAGTGAGCGAAAAACCAAACTTGTTTGAGATTTTCCGAACGGCAGTACCTTCGGCGGCAGCCAAAATACGATTAAGTGAGCGAAAAACAAATATGTTTGGATAATTGCAAAATACATCTACATGGGCAGACGAACCATAAAGACAGAACCGGAATGATGAGGTACAGGCTTTGCGCTGATGGTGCCGCCATGCCTTGACACTATCTGTTTGCAGATGGCCAGCCCGATGCCCTGTCCGCCCTGCTTGGTGGTAAAGAAGGGAGTGAACAGCCGCTCAATTACGTCCGGCTGAATGCCTTCTCCGTCATCTCTGACTGTTATCACAAGCCAGCGGTTGTCCGAGGATCGTTCCGCCGTGAGCCAGATATGCTGGCTTCCAGCTTCGGTTGCGTTCTTTAACAAGTTTATCAGCACCTGCTCAATCTGTGAGCAGTCCACACCAATGATGTCGTCTGCGCAAGCCACGTCTATCTCCAAACGCTCCTCGGTCAGTTGTGTAGAGTAGAGTTGCTTCATAGATTCAAAGATGTCCCCCACCCTTACCTTTTCTATGGTTGGCATGGCTATGCCCGAAATCTTGCGATAGTTCTGGACAAACTGCAGCAAGCCTTCCGCACGGCGGTTTATGGCATCAAGCGCTGTCTTTTCCTCTTCTTCGCTTATTCGCATTTTGGGGTCGGGCGTATTCAGACTTTCCGACAAGAGCCCCGAGAGCGAGATTATCGGCGAAAGGGAGTTCATGATTTCGTGAGTGAGCACCCTTATCAGTTTGTGTTGTGCCATCACTTCGCTCTGCTGCAGCACGCTGTCCACGCGTTGCAGATTGTACAGCCTGTACACAAAGCCTTTTGAGAAGAAAGGCGTCATGGTGGCCACGTACTGTTTTTCCTCTCCGTTCGGCAACGAATAGTACACCAGCTGGCTCTCGCCCTTTCTCAGCGTCTGCAACTGACCGGGCAGATTGGGATTGAGGGCAGACAACTTGTCAAGGGTCTCGAAACGGAATCCCAGCAGCATGGTTATGGCAGCCTGGTTCATCCAGCGCACACTACCTTTCTCGTCTGCGGCAAACAGAAGCGAATCTACCGTGGAGAGAAGTGCGTCATAGAAATGCGATTCGCCCTCGCGCCGGTGTTCCATCTCCCGGAATTCGCGTATGACGGCGTTTATCTCCTCTGCCATGCGCTTTTCCTCGCCCGACATTTTCTCCGTGGCATACTGCAGGCTGAAGTCGCGCATCCTTACCGCCTCAAGCATCAGCCTCAGGCGCTTTGTGCTTCTGTTGTGGAATATGTTCTGCCAAATGCTCATTCCAGTCCGTACTTGTCTATCTTTCTGTACAATGCAAAACGTGTAATGCCCAACAGCTCTGCAGCTTGCGACATGTTTCCGTTGCTCTTTTGCAGGGCGGCCATCACGGCATGGCGTTCCAGTTCAATCAGATTCAGCGGGAACGTGCCAGACATCTGCCTTTCATCACCGTCGCTCTCGGGCGCGACAGTATGGGAACGGCATTCTTCCTGTGCTTTTTCCAGCAAGGCAGTGGCCAGTGAGGTTTGCGGATCCACCACCCGCCGTTCAATGCAATGCTGCAGTTCGCGCACATTGCCGGGCCAGCTGTAGGCCAGAAGCGCCTGCTCCTCTGCGGCAGAAAAGGGCTTTGGGTTTACTCTGTATTTATGGGCATACTTTTTCAGGAAATGGCGTGCAAGCAGCAGTATGTCGGCACCTCTTTCGCGCAAAGGCGGCAAATGCAGCTCCAGGGTGTTCAGCCTGTAAAGCAAATCCTGACGGAATGTGCCTGCCTCCACTCCGGCCTTCAAATCGGCGTTGGTGGCTGCCACAATGCGCACATCAATGCGCCTAACCTTGGTCGAGCCTACTCTCGACATCTCGCGCTTCTCAATTACCGTGAGCAGTTTCTGCTGCATCACGGGCGACAGGTTTCCTATTTCGTCCAGAAAGAGCGTGCCGCCTTCCGCCTCCTCAATACGACCTTGCTTGGTGGCGGTGGCTCCGGTGAACGCCCCTTTTTCATGACCGAAGAGTTCGCTTTCAAAAAGACTTTCCGGAATGCAGCCCATGTCAATTGATACCATGGGTTTCCCATTTCTGGACGAGAGGCGGTGCAGTTCGTGCGCCACCACATCCTTGCCCGCTCCGTTCTCGCCCGTAATCAGTACGTTGGCATCGGTGGCGGCAATGCGGCTTATCGTGTCCTTCAGTTTTCTTATCTGTTCCGATTCGCCTATGAAGCCGCTGTCCGCAACTTCGGAATCCGCATTGCAGCCCGCCATTCTTGCGCGGCGCAGATCCACGGCATTGTGTACGGTCTCAAGCATCCGCTGCCTGTCCCACGGCTTGGGTATGAAGTCCACCGCGCCGGCCTTTATCGCGCGCACGGTCTTTTCAGTGGTAACGAATGCGGTAATGAACAACACCACGCTTTGCGGGTCAATGGCCATGATTTTGGCCAGACAGTCATAGCCTTCCTCACCGCTCACGGCATCCTTGCTGAAGTTCATGTCCAGCAGTATTACGTCGGGCTTGAAGTTTTCCACAAATTCGGGCACGCGTTCAGGCGAGCGCAAAACTCTCACAGCCTCCACCCACGGCTTCAGCAGCATATTCAGGGACAACAGCACGTCTTCGTTGTCATCCACAATCAGGATCTTTCCTTTGCATTCAATCATAATGGCACAAAGGTACATCATTTAAACCAATGTAAAAAACCGGGGCGATTTTATTTTCCTCCCGAGGGAAATATTTTTTCCTCCCGAGGAAAGTAAATGTGCGTTATCGCACAGGCCGATGTGCGAAATCGCACACATCAGGCCGAATGTGCGAAAACGAACACTACCCCTTACACACCCTTCACCGCTGATTTACTTACAGTTACAACTTTGGCACGCTTTTTGCAATATAGAAAGCAGATGTAAAGCACCAAAAAGTATGAAGAAAAACGTATTTTTCAGCCGAAAACCGTGGTCACTGCGCAGTATTTCACTGCTGCTCCTCGTCTCGGTTTGCACGCTCCCTTCCATGGCCTCTGGGGCAGACACCCTCACGCTCTCGCTCTCCTCGGGCATCAGCATGGCGCTGCTGCAGTCGCCGTCGGCACGCAGCGCACGGCACAGTTTTCTGGCGAGCCACTGGAACCACCGCTATTTCAAGGCCAATTACCTGCCTTCGGTAAGCCTGTCTTCCACGCCTAATATAAATAATGTAATAAACAAA
Organism: Bacteroidaceae bacterium; assembly: GCA_017935785.1. Taxonomy (GTDB): domain Bacteria; phylum Bacteroidota; class Bacteroidia; order Bacteroidales; family Bacteroidaceae; genus Physcousia. Next base: position 12,472 of record JAGBGU010000036.1, on the reverse strand, counting down.
ATTACGCAGAGCGACGGTACCGTCCGCTTTATCCAGCAAAGCCATTTCTCGGGCGACCTTTCGCTGAGCGTAAACCAGAACATAGCCCTTACCGGCGGTACGCTGTTTCTTTCCAGCGGTCTGAGTTATCTGCGCGAGTTCGAGGACAAGAGCAATATGTTCAGTTCCGTTCCCGTTTCGCTGGGATACAGCCAGAGTCTTTTCGGCTACAATTCCCTAAAGTGGGACAAGCGCATTGAGCCGCTCCGCTACACTTACGCCAAGAAGAACTATGCCGAGGCCATTGAGCTTGTATCGGCGCAGACCTGCAGCTATTTCTTCTCCCTGGCCTCTGCCATGAACGAGGTGCAGATGGCTCGGAGCAATTTTGCCAGCGCCGACACCCTCTATCGCATGGCACAGGGACGCTACAAGATTGGCACCATCACGGAAAACGAGATGATACAGCTCGAGATACGCCGGCTGTCGGAAGAGACTTCGGTCATGGACGCCGAAATCAGTCTGGAAGAAAGGCTCCAGGTTTTCCGCTCCTTCCTGGGTCTGCCGCAGGATACGCCCATCCGACTTCTGCTGCCCGACAGCGTGCCGCAGTTTGAGGTGCCGTTCAGCCAGGCGCTGGAACTTGCCATGCTCAACAGTCCCGACCCCACCTACTACAAACTGCAGAACAGACAGGCAGAGAGCAGTCTGGCCAGAGCCAAGGCCAATGCCGGACTCCGTGCCGACATCTATCTGAAGCTGGGTCTGTCCCAGACAGGAAAGGATGCGGCACAGGCCTACAAGCATCCCGCCTCGCAGGAGTACGGCAGCGTTTCCCTCTCGCTTCCCATACTCGACTGGGGGCGCGGCCGCGGAATGGTGCGAGTGGCAAAGTCCGACCTTGAACTCACGCAAATACGCAGCGAGCAAGGCATGGACGACTTCCGTCAGAATGTACAGAAGCTGGTGTCGCAGTTCAATATGCAAGGCAAGAAGGTACGCATTGCCCGCCTCACCGAGAAGCGGGCCGAACACCGCTACAATGTGGCCATGCGCCTTTACATCATGGGCCAGACCTCGCTGCTGGAACTGAACGATGCCATAGCCGAGCGCAATGCCTCGCGCCGCAGCCATATCAGTTCCATGAGCACGTTCTGGAATCTCTATTATACCCTGCGCAGCATTACCGGATACGATTTCCAGACGCGCCACCCCCTAACCGAACAACTACCCATATAATTTAATCTAGAAATACTAGAAACACTAGAGATACTAGAAATACTAGAAATACTAGAAAATCTATAAAAAACAAAAAAAATATGCTTATCCACCATCTAAAAACCGCTTGGCGCAACCTGCTCAAGTACAAGACCCAAAACATCATCTCCATCCTCTGCCTTTCCGTGGGTGTGGTATGTTTTGCCATCGTTTTCCAAATTGTAATGCGGATGGCAATCAACATATACTACTCCAGCATAGACAGTGGCGTAGCCCATTTTAACATCTACAACATGACGGAAGAGGAGTTCAAGAATGCCCCAAAACTGAATTCCGACGGTTCGGACCGGCAGTTCCCGAAAGTTGCGTATGACGAAGACTTCATCGACCGTTTGATTCAACTCAATCTGCCTGCCATGCGCGAAGTGCAGGGAACACGCTTTGTAATCGGCTCAACTTTTGAGTTCGATGACGGCACAGACCAGCCCAAATCCTTCTCCTGCTGGTTGGTACAAAGTTCTCTTCGCCGATGGCATTATCTGCACTACCGCTCGGCCATAACAGGCAAGCGCATTCCTGAAATGAAAGACGGAGACATTCTTATTACAGATGACCTTAGCGAGAAGCTCTTCGGTAAAGGAGCAGATCCCCGAGGATACAGAATACTTACCGAAATTGGCGGCCCGCGTATTATCCGTGATGTGCTGAACGTTTCGGAACGCATTGAAGACGATTACCATTACAGCATCATCTTGTGCCACCGCAACTGCGAGGAGGGACTTAGTGATGCGAGTTACAAAACGATAGAACAAGGCTTGCACATAGAGGTTGCCGAGGGTTATACGCGAGAAGAGCTTCAGCAACAGTTACAGAGCGCTTTGCCAGAATACTTTGTGGATTTGAGGGTCGATAATTCATTCTGGTACACAACAGGTATTTGGTTGTCACTTATCTTTGGCATTATATTGCTTTTGGGAAGCAGCGTGTTGCTCATCGGCATTACGGGATTCTTGAAGATGCAAATCCAACTTTTCTCGCTACGCTCACGAGAGATTGCTCTGCGTCGCACTATGGGCGCAAAGCCACGCCATCTGTTCATGCTGCTTTTCGCCGAAGTGATTATTGTATACGCCATTACCGTCTTTGTTGCGTGGTTTATCACTGTTTGGCTGGCAAATTATGCCATACCCATAGTTCAACAATTGAACAATAAAATTGCGTTAGATGTCGACCTCATTCGGCGCACAGAAACATACATTAGTATCGTCATGCTGGTTTGCTCGCTCGTTGTGGTGTACTTCTCCGTCCGCCGTCAGCTTCACGCACCGGTCGGTTTGCGTGTGGGCCGAAGCGGAAATCCGCACACCTCTCGCCATGGTTTCATGCTGGGAATACAGTTTGTCATCAGCATGGTACTTACCTTTACGGTGTTGGGCTGTTTCTACGGACTCAACGTCGTTGCTGAAAAAGAGTGCGGTGGTTTTCCAAAGGACAGGAATGTCTATCGCAATACCATTACCTCCAACTGGTCCCAGGTTATTGATGGGCTATCCCAAAACCCCGATGTAGAGCACATTGGCCGTTGTATTTACAGCCTTTGTCAGTCAAAAGGATCAGATATTGATAAGAGTCTGTTCACACATTGTCACACCTATGAAGATGGAACGTATGCTTATAGCTACCTTACCACCGATGAACGGTTCATCGACCTGCTTGGCATCCGCATTATGACTCAAAAACCAACGGACGAAAGACTGAAGGAGCTTACCTCGGCCGTTTACGTTCCTGCAGAACAAGTTGAACGACTGCGCACAAAATGGAATCTCGCCATAAGTCCGGACACACAGACACGCCGGCTCTACAATGACCGTCCTTTCACCCTCATCGGCTATGCTATGGCACCGGTGGGCTATCGCAATGCTTCGCACCGCGCACCCTCGTTCTGGATGGTTGAGTCCGATGAACATTACACAGCTCTGCTCGCAAGCAAGGAGATGGATGCCTATACGGCAAAAGGCGAAATCATCATCTTCCCCAAGAAAGGAAAATACGGAAAGGTGGAGGATGCCATTGCCGACCTCTATCGCGAGGCGAAACCAGGCGTCAGGGGTTCCATTCCATGCCAAAATCTTTATGAAAAATGGTTCAGCCAAATCCGAATGATAGAACTGATGCAGAGCTTGTGCTTCCTGCTTGTCATTGTGTCCCTTCTGTGTATTGTGGCAAGCGTCTATTCCGCCATCTCGCTGGAATGCCGCGGACGGGAAAAGGAAGTGGCGCTGCGTAAGATTCACGGTGCCCATGTCAGCGACATCGTCCGTCTGTTCGGCAGCTATTATCTGCGCCACCTCATCATCGGCGCTGTAGTGTCTACCGCCATTGTCATGCCCATTATCGGTATTTTTAATCTGGCGGTGGAAAAAATTGGATCTGAGGGCTGGACAATCATACTCAGCTATCTGTTCCTTTCTTTCATCATTGTTTCAGCCATCACCCTCTCCACCATAGCCCGCAAGATTTATCGTGTCAGCCGCATCAATCCTGCAGAGGTAATCAAGAAAGACTAATACATTATATTATATATATACAACATGGACATCAAACTTCCCCCCAAACCCTGGTATGTGAAATACCGCCTGCCCATTGCGCTGGGCGTAGCGCTCACCGCCCTCATGGCCTATACCGTTGTGCTTCTGCTCTCGCCGCGCACCGCCAGCGTCAGCGCCGACCACATGAAAGCCGCCACCGTTTCGGAACGCTTCTTTACGGAATACATTGATGTGGAAGGCATCGTCTGCCCCATCGCCACTATCCTGCTCAACACCAGAGAGGCGGGAACCGTGGAGCGCATCGTATCAGAGGAAGGCTCCTTTCTGCACAAGGGCGACACCATTGTGGTTCTTGCCAACGAGGCGCTGGCGAACACCATCCGCGCCGACAGGCTCGAATGGGAAAAGACTTGCCGCAACCTGAAGGAACAGGAGATACAGATGGAGCAGAAGTCGCTCGACCTGAAACTCCGTGCCCTCGACCAGCAGCACGCCATTGCCAATCTGAAGCGCTCGCTGGAACAGAGCCGCGAGGAGTTCCGAATGGGCATAAAGAGCAAGGCACAGATGGAGATAGTGGAGGCCGACTTCATCTACCAGCACCGCAAGATGGAGCTCCAGATGCAAAGCCTCAGACACGACAGCGCCAGTACCATCCTGCGCCGCGAGATGATAAAGGCCGACTATGCCTCGGCCAGTCGCAAGCTGGAGGAGACCTGCCGCCGCATGGACAATCTGGTGGTCGTCTCGCCCACAGACGGCCAGCTGGGCCGCCTCAACCTTACCATCGGCCAGAACGTATCCCAGGGCGGAAACATTGGCGAGCTGAAGATAATGAACAACTACAAGGTGCGCACCCAGCTCAGCGAATACTATGTGGAACGCATCAACGCCGGACTGCCCGCCATGATTATCCAGAAGAAGGACACCATTCCCATGCGCATCAGCCGCGTAATGCCCGAGGTGAAGGACCGTCAGTTCGAGACCGACCTGGTATTCAAGGACCGCACGCCGGACAACATCCGCCTGGGAAAGAGCTACCGCGTAAAGATTGAACTGGGCCAGCCCGAACGCGCCGTCATCGTCCCCCGAGGCGACTTCTATCAGCACACCGGCGGCAAATGGATCTTCCGCATAGACCCCGAAACCTCCACCGCCCACCGCGTCGATATAGAGATTGGCCGCCAAAACCCCGAACAGTTCGAGATACTCAGCGGACTCGCCCCCGGCGACAGCGTAATCCTCAGCGGATACGAACGCTTCCTCCAAGCCGAACAGATAACCATCAAATAATTATCAAAAAATACTAGAATCACTAGAAATCCTAGAACAACCAACCAATAAAAAACAACAATTATGATTACCTTAAAGAACATCAAGAAAGTATTCAAGACAGACGAAGTGGAAACCTGGGCATTGCAGAATGTAGACCTGGAAGTGAAGAAAGGCGAATTTGTGGCCGTAATGGGCCCCAGCGGATGCGGAAAGTCCACCCTGCTGAACATCCTGGGACTGCTGGACACCCCCACACAGGGCACCTACCTGCTCAACGGCAAGGACGTAAGCCAGATGAGCGAGGACGAGCGCACCGACCTGCGCAAGGGCCAGCTGGGCTTTGTATTCCAGAGCTTCAACCTCATCGACGAACTGAACGTAACAGAGAACGTGGAACTGCCCCTGCTCTATATGGGCACATCCAAGAAGGAACGCCGCCAGCTGGTAACCGAAGTAATTGAACGCGTGGCCATGGCCCACCGCACACAGCATTTCCCCGCACAACTCTCCGGCGGACAGCAGCAGCGCGTCGCCATTGCCCGTGCCGTCATCTCCCGCCCCCAGATCATCCTTGCCGACGAGCCCACCGGTAACCTCGACTCCAAGCACGGCATGGAAGTAATGGACCTGCTCAAACAGCTCCACGAAGAAGGCACCACCATCATCATGGTAACCCACTCGCAGCGCGACGCCAACTATGCCGACCGCATCGTAAACCTCTTCGACGGCGAAATCGTATCCGAGCTGAAAATGTAAATCCAGAAAATCCAGAAAATCCAGAACAACTAGAATTACTAGAATTACTAGAAAATAAAAGCCTATGATCACCCACAACCTGAAGATTGCGTGGCGCAATCTGATGAAATACAAGATGCAGAACCTCGTCAGCGCGGTGGCGCTGGCGGTGGGGATGGTAACGATAACTGCTGCAATGTACATTGCCAGTTTCATGAGAGAGCCTGAATACATGTCGCTGCCCCATTATAACCGATGGCATAATGTTGTCTTTGAACCGATAGACAAGAAACTGCATGGAGGAAATTTTCCAAATCTTCATTTACCGTTTATGGGAGAAGACAAATTGGAAACAATTGAATTCTTAGGAATGCATAGCGATTCTGATTTTGAATACGAAATAACCTTTGTCATTGATGACAGTATTGAAAACAAAATGCCTGTCAGAGGACAATTCACCTCATCGTACATTTTTTATCATAGCGGAATACGTTCTGCCATAGACGGTAAGATTATACCTGTTCTGAACAAAGGAGATGCTGTCATAAGCGAGTATCAGGCAAAAAAACTTTTCGGTGACAAAAATCCGATTGGCATAAAAATCAAGGATTATTTCCAGGAATATACAATTCGTGATGTGTACAAGCAGACTTCGCTGTTAGCAAACAGTTCTCATTTGCCTGAATACCCTTATATTCAACTCTGTATCTATGGCCGTGAAGATGTAGAAAAAGTCAAGGGGATTGAAATACAATATGGCAGAAATTATCTAGCCATTATGCGAGAGGGGTATACCATCAGTCAAATGGAGGAAGAACTCAATGCTGTGGCCGCACCTTATGGAATAAAATGCAAACGTATAACAAAGATTGAAGAAGATAATTATATAAACCACAACCTTAAAATGGTACGTAACTGCATGTTGGGAATTGGCCTTCTGATGATACTTTCCACGCTGGTCGGGTTCTTAAAAATGCGGATACAGCAACTTTGGATGCGTCGGCGCGAGGCTACATTAAGAACCGTCCACGGAGCCAAAAAGAGCAGTTTGTTCATTACCTTCTCTGTTGAGATTGGCATCACAATGGCAATAACTATCATGATTGCACTTATGCTGACTGCATGGATAATCAGTATATTGCAATCCGACGCCATCATCTGGCTCGATTCAATGGGATGGTCTCTGACTGGCATTTATCCGATACTTCTAATCGTTGTCGTTGCCGTCACTGCCATTATCGCCATTGTGTTGTGGGCCAACATCTATAAAATGACCCATACATCTGACAGTATGACAAGCCGCCTGCAAAAAGGACATAGGCACAACATGCGCAACGTCATGCTCGGCACACAGTTTGCCATTAGTATTATATTTATAGGCGGAACACTCATCCTGAAGCAATATACAGACAAGGTGCTGATCGACTATAATATCCCGTCAGATGACACACGCTTTCGAAACGCATTGGTCCTCGAAGTACTATCGAGAAAAGAAATGACATATTACGAACAGAAAATAAATGAATTGGAGTGCGTAAAAGAAATCATCAGATTTAAAAAGGTAAACATGATGTTTTTCCATAAAGAGCCGAACAATAAGTCTGCAAGCAGTTACATAAACAGGGCATATACAACAGTTCAAAGTGTGGACACTTCCTATTTCAACTTTATGGGGTCGCCAATCCAATGGCTTATACCAGAGGAACAACGGAACTACTGCCTTGTGGTTGATGAAACTATATATCATCTATTAGAAAACTATGGAGTGGCACAAAAGTTCTCTTTGGACGAACATTCTAGACTTCCAATAACAGTGGGCGGAACATTTAAACGGATGCCTTACGGAAGAAGATCGAAACCGTATAACCAAGTAGTATATGGTTTAATGGAGAAAACTTCGGAAAACGTAAGTCATTTGCAGAGTTTTATTGTCATTCCAAAAGAAGGGAAATATAATGAACTGAAACACGCATTGCAGAACATTGCCGAAAGCAGACTGGAGAACAAATACAAATTCAACATCAAGAATGTCCGCGATACACTGGTAGAGCCAGACATGCTTATAGCGGAAACCATGCAGAAGGCCGGATGGATGCTCTCCCTAACAAGTGTCATCATATGCATTATGGGTATTTGGAGCAGCATTTCACTTGACACACAAACCAGACAGAAGGAAGTTGCCATCCGAAAGATTCACGGAGCAAAGCCAAAGAACATCGCCATGCTCTTCGGCCGTCTCTACATCTGGCTATTGTCCGCAGCCTGCATTATCGCCATTCCACTAATTGTAATCTTCCAGAAGGCTATGGACAAGATAATGGTAGAAAGATTCGCGACAGAGAACATTCCTCTTCTCTCCAACGGAGAACCATTATGGGAGGACCCCTTTGCAGAACCGGTTTCACCCATACAGCCCATCGCCCTCTCCGTGGCCATCATCGCCCTGGTAACCCTCCTCATCATCAGCGTCCATATCCGCAAGGTGATGAAGGTCAATCCTGCGGAGATTATTGCGAAGGAATAGTAGACCCTCCCCCCTGCCCCTCCCTCTATGGAGGGGAGTAGATAGCTTTGAGTGATGAAATGTGAGTAATTAAGACAGAAAAACAAAAGGCGTTCCTCAGCATTTGCAATGCGGAGGGATGAGTTCGGGGATTTGCAATCCCCATCACAAGCAATAGCTGATGAATATTGTGGCGCATTAAAAATGCTTATACGCTATACATCCGCATTACAAATACGGATGGACGAGGTTTGAGCGATGAGCAGTGAACTGTTAGCAACAAAATCTGCGGAAATCAGCCGTATCTGTGTCTTCTGCGTGCCATTGAAAACTCGTCGCTCGTCGCTCAAAATTCGTTCTTTGACATACTGAAACACAATGTGGGGAAACGTAATTTCCTACGGTTCCTTGTACGGTCTCAAAGTTTTTTACTAACTTTGCAGCGAAAAAAAATCATCAACGGTATATGGTTATACTTGACACATACAATGCCGGCGGACACCGCATAAACCAATCTCTGCTGTGGGAATATGACATGACTCGATTCGACTGGCAGTCATCCAAAACACTCGTGGTACAGCGCGTAGTGGAAATGGGTGAACCCGAGGACTTCTATGCCGCATTCGACCTTTATGGAGGAATAGAAGGTTTTCGAGAAGCCATCAAATCCGTACCATACCTCAACGCGCTTGACATGCACTTCGTCTGCACCGTCTTCAATCTAAAAAAAGAGGAACTCAGATGTTACAAAAAGAAACAATCGAACCCGGGACACTGTAACTTCTGAACCGCCAAGTTCGACAACGCCAATCCTGTAATGCCCATCAAAGCCATCACCTATTACGGAGAGATTGACTTCAACGAACCCGTAGTGATGCTGACAGAAGAGTTTGATTGGAACAAAATTGCGAGCCGTCTGGAACAGATGGTGGCACACCCCGACAAGGTTTTTGACCGAAGACCCTGACACGCGCCCACACGCTCCCCCATTGTGTTTTGGTACATACAAAATGGATAATTCAAAACACAAATTTATACAATTATGATCACCCACAACCTGAAGATTGCATGGCGCAATCTGATGAAATACAAGATGCAGAACCTCGTCAGCGCGGTGGCGCTGGCGGTGGGAATGGTGGCCATGGCCGTGTCCGTTTGCGTTTATGACCGCATGAGGGAACCGGCCTTCCGGCATCAGCCACACTCTGACCGATGGTATATCGTACACCTGAAAGATGCGGAAAAGAAGGATAAATACATTCCTGGCAACATAGAGTGCTTCCGAAGCTTGCGCAATCTTCCCTCGGTTGAGTATTTCGGACGTTCGGAAGGGAGGAATTCAGTGAACGAAAATGTCTCAGTGACAAGGTTGGACAGTTCAAGCTTTACCGTGCTTTCTGACATTATGAATGTTGGCTCGCATTACTTCAAGCATTACGGATTCCGCTCGGCACTGACCGGCAAGCCGTTTGATGAGCTAAGGCCGGGACAGTGTGTGGTGAGTTCTTATTTTGCAAAGAAGTATTTTGGCAATGACAGTCCCGTGGGGGCAACCATAAGGGAAATAGGTAGCGGCAAAGAATTTGTGATATGCGATGTGATGGAACCTTATTCACTTGCCGTAGAAGACTTGTCGACGAGATACAGCAATTTTACTGTTGTTAACTATAAGACGGATTCCATTTACGAAGATCCTAATCTCAGCATGATGTATTCAAATTCAGCCCATGAACTGATTCTGCGCAAGGGAGAGGATATTTCGCACTTTGAGACCCAGGCCAACGGGGCACTCGCCAGCCTGGGGGCAAGGGTGAAATGCACACCCAGGATTGCAGAAACCAGCCATGCAGAAACCACCATAAGATCTGCCGGGCGACTTGTGCTTCTCACCGGAGTGCTCATTCTGGCCGCCACGCTGCTGGGCTTCTTCAAGATGCAGATACAGCTCCTGTGGATGCGGCGGCGCGAGGCCACGCTGCGTGCCGTCCACGGCGCACGGCGCGGCAGTCTGTTCGCCACCTTCCTGACAGAGGCGGCCATGACGCTGGGAATAACCTTCGTGCTTGCCCTTTGCATGGGCGTGTGGCTGGTGCGTACGCTGCAGACCTATATGCTCCCCATTCTGGAGCAGCAGGGATGGATGCTGACGGACATCTTTCCGTACATCATTGCGATAGGCGCAGGCGTGTTCCTGTGGGATGCCCTGCTGATATGGGCCAACGTGAGGCTGATGACAAGACCCGCCGAGAACATTGCATCCCGACTGCAGCGCGGAGGCGGACACATGTTGCGCAACGCCATGCTGGCCATACAGACGGGCATCTGCGTGCTGTTCATCGGCTGCACCTGGGCGATAAAGCAGTGTACCGACAGCGTTTTCCCCACGCTCAACATTCCGCCCGACGAACAGTATCTGCAACGCACGCTGGTGGTGGAGTTAAGGGACAGATTCGCCATGAACGAAATCATACCCCATCTGAAGGAGATTGACGATGTGGAGCACATTTTCACGCTTTGTCCAGATTATATTGAACCTTTCTACCCGAAAATGAATATGCCTGAGGGCCTGTCAAGCGTCGACAGCCTTGTCAGGCAAACTGCCGTCAGCAGCTACCGCACGTTCTGCACCACCGATCCCGAGGTGCTGGATTTTCTGGATGTAAAGGTCAACTGGTTTGTGCCTGAGGGCGAGCGCATCGGCACCGTGCTGCTGCAAGAGAACGTGTACCACACGCTCTTATCGTTTGGTGCAATATCCGCAGGAACGATAAATATGTATCATTTTGATGATAAGGTCCACGTCGTTGGCGGTACGTTTACCCACTTCCCCTACAGCACGGAGTATAACAAGCTGGGCAGCGTGGGGCGCATCATACTGGAAGAGGAGAAGTACTATGGCGGTTACTGTCTGCTGGTGCCGCGCAAGGGCGCCTATGAGAAGGTGAAGTCGGACATAGCACGCACCCTTGCGCTTACACCTGAAAAACCTTTCGTACATGTCAATTCGGAAATCAGCAATCTGCGAGACAAACTGATCATCAGGGAAATCATGGTACTGCAAAACATCCAGCTCGGCGCCTGGATATTGTCTCTGGTGAGCCTTGTGGTGTGCATAATGGGTATCTGGAGCAGCATATCGCTCGACACGCGCAACCGCCAGAAGGAAGTGGCGCTGCGTAAGATTCACGGAGCCAAACGCCGCGACATCGCCCTGCTCTTCGGCCGGTTGTATGTCTGTCTGCTCGCCCTGTCAAGCGCCGCTGTTACGCCACTGCTCGTTCGCTTCAACAAGGCGCTCACCAACTGGGTCTGGAGCGAATACACCACCACCCTTATGGTTGACACCACTGGCTACAAGAGTTTTGACATTGTAGACGTCAGCTTCCAACCCTACATTCCGCTGCTCGTGGGCATATCGGTTACCGCCGTCCTCATCCTCCTCATCGTAGGCTATCATCTGCGCAAGGTGATGAAGGTCAATCCGGCGGAGATTATTGCGAAGGAGTGAGGACCCACCCCCCTCCCTCCGTCGCACAGAGGACTGTGCTCCCCTCACTGCGGCTCGGATTGACATTCAGTCAATCCTCTAACGGCCTTGTTCGCCCCTCCCTCTATGGAGGGGAGTATATAGCGATGAGTGATGAGTAGTGAGCGATGAGAAATTTAGACAGAAGAACATAAGATCATAAAAGTCTCGTTACTGATCACTCGCAACTCATGGCTCAAATGCCGTCTGGAAGACGGGAAGTTGAATAGCCGGGGGCTTTTAAGCCCTCGGTTTTTTAACGACCATATAATAAATGCGTCTGCAAAGACGCGAATCGGCAACGTGGGGGTATTTCGCTCAACGTTAAACGCTAAACGTTCAAAATTGTTGCCGTTCCGCGTCTTCCAGACGCCATTTCTCTTTCTTGTTTCTTTTTCCACGGGTTCAAGAACCCGCGGCTATTCGCCCTTCGGGCTTCGCGTCTTCCAGACGCCTTTGAGCGATGAGCTATGATTTTTTCTGAGACAAAAGAACATAAGATCATAAAAGGCTCGTTACTCATCACTCGCAACTCATGGCTAAAAGCCGTCTGTTTACTCTGGTCCTTGCAAGAAAAAAAGTTTGTTTTTTCTTAAAGATGTTGTTTTTTTTCTATTTGTTCTTTACCGTCCCGGCACCTTGGGTCCTGATGTATATAGTTTTTGTCGAAAAGTTGTTTTTTCCGTA